>JBBDRU010000001.1:0-14039 GCA_040905305.1 Salibacteraceae bacterium
AGCTTCCGCTTGGCGGGTCAGAAGCTGCAGACCGACTAATGAGGTAAATCAATGCGCGTGATTCGGCATTCTGAATCTCTAATTGCAGATGTGTTAACTGAGCCAACACAACCGACAGCTGAACACGGTAAAAATGCTCTTTTGCCCAGTTCATCGCGTTTGTGCCATTATCTATCCATTGAAAAGGTACAAATGGTGCGATATCTTGCTTTGATTCAAGCAATAACGTATTAAGCATATTTGATCGAAAAGCGCTTAAACGACCCAAAATTTGCTCCATGCTGTGCTCTTGATTGGGTTCAGGCTGCCATAAAATGTGCAATGGAGTGCCAAGGTTGCTTTTATCGCGCAAATTTATCGCAGTTATATTTTTGGCCTGATCAACTGATATTTCGTGGGCTTCGGCAATTAAATGCAGTTTAGCAGCTTCAAGGTAATCGAAGGCTTCAGCGGCAGATGATCGAATAAGCTCTGCGCTTTCATCGTTTCGGAGGCGGTCATACAACACGACATTGGCAGTAGCCAAATTTTCAGACGATTGATCCAACTGCAAATTGATCATCACCGACCCGCGCTCGTGATCGCTGCTATTGCTCACGCTGATCAAGGCAAACACCAACACAAGGCATGTAAATGCCACAAGAGATGTTGAAAGCGTAAGTGCTTTATTAGCAGCACTTTTATAGCGCTTCACAAAAAATATCGGAATGTACACAAAGCCCAACAGTGCCAGCCCCGAAATAAGAGAAGCCAGCGCACCGGGCCAATGCATGAACTTGAATAACACTCCAATCGCGGTCATGGTCATACCGAGGTATCCTGAGACCAACATAAATCGGTCACCCGGCACTGACTCCTTGAGTTTGTGCACCAAAAGCATGGGCAAATATCCCAGCGTTAACATGGCTCCGCCAAGCACAATCATGATGCCAGCACCGGGCCAATGCATAAGTTTGAAAATCGTCCCCGCCAAGAGAAGAATCGCACTAGTCAGTCCGAAAGAAAATGCTACTTTTTTCATGGTTTCATTCATTTCGGTTAATAATTCAAAAGTTTGTTGCTGGACCTGTTTTAAGCCCCCAGGTCCGAAGAGCTTTATTGTTTTAGCAAAAGCATCATCAAAAGAGAGCCCCTCGTCCAAAAGATGTTCAACGGAAGTACACACATGATCCAATAGATCATCGTGCAAAGTGTCTTGCGCCACCCCATTTTGCTTTATATAGGTGCTGATCAATTCGATTTGCTGCTCGGTTAGCTCTGCCATATTATTTTTTTTATAGGAATGGTTAAATAACTATCGATAAGCTTGTTCATTGTACTGGAAAAGGCTTTAAACTCATTGACCAATTCGGCTGACCGGCTGCTTCCGCTTTCAGTGAGGCAGTAGTATTTACGAATCCGTTTTCCAATATTCATCTTTTCTGTTGTCAATAATCCCTCTGCTTCCAAACGGTGAAGCAAAGGATAAAGCGCTCCCTCGGTTAATAAAATTTTACCGTCCGTTTCTTCCTTTACCTTTTGAGTAATTTCATAACCATACATTCTCTCGTGACGCGATAGCAAACTCAACACAATGGTTTTAAGGGTTCCTTTTATCAATTCATTTGAATACATAGGACAAATATACATTTGAATCTTATGTATTAATCGAAAAATACATAAGTTTATTATGTATAAATCATAAGTCATTGATTTACTGTAAAATATTTTTTCAGACCCACTTCATCTAAGTTTTTTCGCTATTTCTCTTCGATTATCTTTGAATCAAATTAGAAGAATGATGATGAATGTAATATTGACCAGGAGCTGGATAGGATTGTTGATTGGAATTTCCGTATTGATGTTTGCTTGCGAGAAAAATCGAATAAAAAACAAATGCTGCCAGGACGAATATGAAATCATCACCACAAAATTTGTGCAACCTGATTCATTTAGTCTCTACATACCTCAGGCATTCACGCCAAACAACGATGGCCGAAATGAATACTTCACACCCATCGGCAGAGGTTTCTCCATTGAAAGCATGATTATCAAGCGCGGACTCAAAACAGTGTTTGATTACAAAGATCATGTGGAGCCTTTTTGGGATGGCGGTTCTGAAAAAAACGGTTCGTACAAATATGAATTCACCCTGCGCTTATCAAACGGTGAGTTGATTGATGTTGAAGGCAGTGTATGCATCATTCGCTATGGAAGCGTTGAAGAAAAAAACCACGATTTGAAAAGGGAAAAGATTTGCGAATGTGTTTTAAGCGATATGCTTCATCCAAGAGATGGTGTGATCAAGGACACCCCCGAATGTCCGCAAGGATATTCCCCAAACAACTCAGACGATTAACAATTAATGAAGTGTTATAAGAGCACTAGAACTGAAAAGAAAGTCAAATAGGAAATAAACTTTCTTACCCCATTCTGCATTCTATATTTGAAGCCTAAAAAATGGCATTGAAATGGCAGAACGTAGCAAATCCAACCAATTATTTGAGGAAGCAAAAGAATATTTACCAGGAGGGGTAAACAGTCCAGTTCGGGCATTTAGATCAGTAAACGGTTCTCCCCTATTTTTTGAAAAAGGCAAGGGAAGCAAAATATGGGATGCTGACGGGAATGAATACATTGACTTTTGTTGTTCATGGGGTCCGTTGATCTTAGGCCACGCTGATGAAAGCGTCTTAAAAAAAGTGAGCAGTGTAATGGCTAATGGCACTTCGTTTGGTGCACCCAGCCGATATGAAACAGAGCTTGCTAAACTAATCGTTGACAATCATCGATTCATCGAGAAAATTCGTTTTGTAAATTCAGGCACTGAGGCAGCGATGAGTGCCATTCGGTTAGCCCGCGGATATACCGGCAAAAACAAGGTTATTAAATTTGAAGGTTGTTACCATGGCCATGTTGACAGCTTGATGGTAAAAGCTGGTTCGGGATTAGCTACACTCGGCACCAGCACCTCTGCCGGAATCCCGGAATCGTTTGTAAAAGAAACCATTGTGTTGCCTCTAAATGATAAGGCAGCCGTAGATCGTGCCATTGAAAAATATGGTGCTGACATCGCCTGCATTGCCATTGAGCCAATTCCTGCAAACAACGGATTATTGCTTCAAGACAAAGAATTTCTACAGTTTTTAAGAAAGCGTTGTGACGAAACGGGCATATTGTTGTTTTTTGACGAGGTTATATCAGGCTTTCGTGTTGCATTTGAAGGAGCAAGCGGTCATTATGGTATCAAACCAGACATGATAGCGTTTGGAAAAATAATCGGTGGTGGGTTTCCTGTTGGTGCTTATGGCGCTTCGGCAGAAGTGATGAATCACATCGCACCTGACGGTCCTGTTTATCAGGCAGGAACCTTGAGTGGGAACCCCGTAGCCATGGCTGCAGGTATCGCTCAGCTTGAACAATGTCTTAAACCCGGTTTTTATGAATCTTTAGCTACCAAAACCAATCAAATGGTTCAGCGCGTTCAAAGTCATGCTGAAAACAACCGATGGCCATTTCATATGTTCCACATCGGCTCGATATTCTGGATATCGTTCAGTAATAAAAACAAAGTGCAGAGCACCTCGGAAATAGACCCCAACAGTGCTGAGCGTTTTAAAGTGTTTTTTGATGAGTTGCTTGAACAAGGCGTTTATGTTGGCCCGAGCAGCTACGAGGTTGGTTTTGTATCGGCAGCTCATACCGAGGAAGATATGGAAAAAGCGGCTGACGCTATGATCGCAGCGCTTTCTAAAGCATATGAATCAAACTAGAAAAGAGATTATAGGAAAAGGATTTGACCGTGTAGCGGTATTCTATGACTTCGTTCTAAAATTGACTTTTGGCACTCGGGTAGAACAACTTGAGCGAAGTGTTTTGAAAACGCTAAACACAACAGATCATGCATTGATTGTTGGCGGTGGCAGCGGACGCACGCTTCACATCGCAATGGAACTAAACATTGCAAATCGCTATACCTACGCTGAGTATGCTCCGAAAATGGTTGATTTGACCAGAAAACGCTTTACGAAATCGGAACTAAGTCGCATTACTTTCACCCTCGATTATCAGGATGAGCAGTTCGATGTCATCATTTTTCCTTTTGTTTTGGACTGTTTTCCTTCTGATGAAATCATCGAGTTGATTCAAACGCATAAAAAGTGTCTGAAAAAAGGCGGCTCCATCGTGCTGATTGACTTCAATCAAGAAGAGGGTTATGATTACCAACCATCGGTTTTAAAAGCCAGCTTCATCAAATTGCTCTATTCTTTCTTCAAAAGTGCCTGCGGCATACCGGCATCCAAACTTGCTCCATTTAATTCAATTCTAACAAATGAACAATTGATTTGCGTGAATCGTCTAAGCATTCTCAACGGCTGGGTTCAGGCCAGTGTTTGGAACGATGAACCCATCACATAAACAAGGCTATAGAGCACGATCATACCTTCAAAAACCAAAATATACCCCATATCTTTCCACGATGGATTCAGTGTTCGAAGTGCCAACATGAGCACTGTACCTGTCAGCGATAATTGAAGCAAGAAAATAGAAGCAAAGTCAAATTGAACCCACCGCCAAAGTATTACCACCATCCAGGCGGCAGCGACAGTATATGCAACACTCCTCGCCTGATTGAAACCTAATTGCGTTCCGAGCGTGCTCAATCCGGCATCTTTATCATTTACAATGTCGCGAACATCAAAAGGTATGGTTACGGCCAGAATAAAAAGCATGCGTTCACCCAATAAAGGTAGATAGTGACCGCTAAAAACTCTGCCAATACCAAGTTGCTCAAAAATCGGATATGCCATCGTTAAATAAGTTACTACCAAGGCAATGATCATCGGTTTGGTAAAAGGAATATCGCGAAATCTTTGCCATCCATGTTTTGTGGGAATTACAGGAATAGTGTAGCCAATGGAAACCAGTCCGGCTGGCACGAGCCAGACAATGGTATCGGTATTAAAATTTGGCAAGATCAGCATCAGAAAGAAAACTGCTAAACTCATCAGTATTTTGATCGAATTAGAGTGTTTAAGCACCCATTTATGGCGTTTTTCTAAACGATTAATCGGTATGAAATCAATTTTATAGAGGCGATGAAAATTATAAAGAACGAAGCTTCCCAAAAACACACTCAAAGGCACATACCATTTAACAAGAAGGTCAGTTAAAATAAAATAGCTGCTGAATGTGAGGCTGCATAACACCAACGCCACAAACAAATTGGAATAAACTATGGGATGAAACAATCGCACACGTCTTGCTTGTCAATTAGCGATAATCTGACCGGCCGCAACACCACCGGCAGTGCCTAACAAACCCGACACCAAGGACTTGAATAATCGCTTATTGCGTGCGGCACGCTCAAAACCAAGTACATATGCGGGTTCGGTGATCAACTGCGTGGATTGAATTTTGTTTTTTGGAATCTTATATTTAGGCAGTCCGGTAGCTACTAAGTACACAAATGGCACAGCAAACGAAAAAACATTCCCTGAAAGCACCAGACCCAATCCAGCTGTAACTGGAACACCAACAAGAACCGTCCAGTGAGCATGGTAGTATTCCATGGCATCTTGCTGTCCTTTGATGTAATAGCGCATTTCGCCTTCGGTAAAATAATTACCAACAGCCGTGTCCATTTGATAAATCACCCGCTTTTCGCCTTCGCCACTGCTAATAGAAAAAACACGCTCCAAATCGAGCATTTTAGGCTTTGTCTTGCCTCTTTTCTTAAAATAATCATAATAAAGGTAGGCACTATCCTGGCCTGTAACCGTACCCTCTACCACCTTGCCGGTCATCAAAAGAATGCTGTGCTCAGGCTGACTCAACCCTCTGATAGAGAGACATAATATGAAAAGGAAAAGAAGGGTTTTCAATTGCATCTTGCAAACTTGGATAATTTAAGTGAACCTTTTACAAACAAGGCGATCATTGTCATGTTTAAAGAATGAAAAATCCAGAAAAACGCGAAGTATATTTGCACCCTATTTATTGGTAATATATGATCAAACACGATTCGTTTCAACTGAGACACATTGGCCCGAGAAGGGAAGAAATAGACAGCATGCTGAAAACCGTAGGCGTTTCCAGCATAGATCAACTGATTGATGAAACCGTTCCAAAAGCCATAAGACTCAAACGTCCGCTTAAAATTGATGAAGGCATAAGTGAGTTTGATTTTCTTGAGCGTGCAAAAGAACTTGGCGCAAAAAACAAGCTTTTCAAAAATTACATCGGACAAGGTTATTACGGCACCATTACGCCATCTGTCATCAAAAGAAATATTCTAGAAAACCCTGGTTGGTACACGGCATACACCCCATATCAAGCAGAAATATCTCAGGGAAGACTTGAAGCATTATTGAATTTCCAAACGGTTGTTTCTGATTTAACCGGTTTAGAAATCTCAAATGCAAGTTTGTTAGATGAAGGCACTGCTGCTGCAGAAGCTGCGATTATGCTATTCCACTCCAGATCACGAGAGCAGGTGAAATCAAAAGCCAATAAATTCTTTATCGATGACATGTGTTTCACGCAGACCATTGAAGTGGTTAAATCAAAAGCCGAAGCGCTCGATATCGATGTAATCATAGGCAAAGCAGAAACCATTGAATTGGATGAACGCTTTTTTGGAGCGCTGATTCAATCTCCGAATAAGGAGGGCGTGATCAGCGACTATACACCATTGGTAAAACAAACCGATGAAATGAAAATAAAGCTGGTGGTGGCTTCCGATTTATTAGCCCTTTGCATCACAAACCCACCGGGAGAATGGGGTGCCGATGTGGTTGTTGGAAGCTCACAACGCTTTGGTGTGCCGATGGGTTATGGCGGTCCACATGCCGGCTTTTTTGCAACCCGAGATGACTACAAGCGTCACATTCCGGGGCGTATCATTGGCGTTTCGGTTGACCGAGAGAACAAGCCAGCTTTAAGAATGGCTTTGCAAACCCGTGAGCAACACATCAGAAGAGATAAGGCTACGAGCAATATTTGTACTGCTCAGGCACTTTTGGCCATCATGGCATCAATGTATGCCGTTTACCACGGCCCGTCACGATTGAAGCACATTGCCGAAGAAACCGCTCAAAAAGCGAGAAGATTAAGCGATAGTTTAAAGAAACTAGGTGTTGAAATCGTTCATGACGCCTTTTTTGATACGATTTGTATCAATCCCAACAACGTCAAAAAACTAAGAAAAACAGCGGAAGAAAATCAAACCAACTTTTGGTATCATTCCAATGGACATGTCACCATCAGCGTTGATGAAACCACGCGCGAAAAAGATCTTCTGGAGATTGTCAAAATTTTTGCTTCTGCTGAAGGGAAAGAAGATGGCGCAGGGCTAACCAAGTTTACCGGTGAGGTCTCTGTGCCGATTCACCTGCAGCGAACGACTCCGTTTTTAGTTCATCCAATATTCAATGCGTTTCAAAGTGAAACGGACATGATGCGCTACATCAAACAACTGGAGAATAAGGATATTACCCTTACCCGCAGCATGATTTCCCTGGGAAGCTGCACCATGAAGTTAAATGCAGCCTCGGAGCTCTACCCTATCAGTGATCCACAATTTGCAAACCTTCACCCTTTTGTTCCTGCTGATCAAGCGCTAGGCTATTTGGAAATGATAAAAGGCTTGCACGATGATTTGTGTGAGATTACCGGATTTCACAGCATGTCATTTCAACCAAACTCAGGTGCACAAGGCGAATATGCGGGGTTGATGGTCATTCGAGCCTATCATCATGCCAATGGAGAGAGACACCGAAACATCGTATTAATTCCATCTTCTGCACATGGCACAAACCCCGCAAGTGCGGTAATGGCCGGGTTGGAAGTGGTTGTTGTAAAATGTGATGACAAAGGCAACATCGATGTGGAAGATCTAAAGTCAAAAGCAGAAAAACACAGTAAAAACCTCAGTGCGCTGATGGTTACTTACCCGTCAACCCATGGTGTGTTTGAAACAGGTATAAATGAAGTCACCAAATTAATCCATGATCACGGTGGTCAGGTTTACATGGATGGTGCTAACATGAATGCTCAGGTCGGCTTGACTAATCCAGGAAATATCGGTGCAGATGTTTGTCACTTAAACTTGCACAAAACTTTTGCAATTCCGCATGGTGGCGGAGGACCGGGTGTTGGGCCGATTGGTGTAGCAGAGCATTTAAGTCCGTTTTTGCCTACCCACCCATTCCATGAAACAGGAGGAAAGAAAGGAATCGGTGCAGTGTCAAGTGCGCCTTTTGGAAGCGCTTTGATCTTGCTCATTTCGTATGGCTACATCAAAATGCTTGGAGCCGAAGGGTTAACCAATTCCACAAAATTTGCCATTCTCAACGCCAATTACCTCAAGAAAAGACTTGAAGGAAAGTTTCCGGTGCTCTATGCGGCTTCTAATGGACGCGTTGCACATGAGATGATTCTCGATTGCCGCCCATTCAAAAGATCAGCTCAAATAGAGGTCACCGATATCGCTAAACGACTGATCGATTTTGGATTTCATGCACCAACGGTCTCGTTTCCAGTAGCAGGAACCATCATGATTGAGCCAACCGAAAGCGAATCAAAAAAAGAACTCGACAGGTTTGTTGACGCGCTTTCAGAGATTCGGGAAGAAATCGAACTTATTGAGCAAGGGCATTCACTGGCCGAAACCAGTGTTTTAAGAAATGCGCCTCATACCATAGAAATACTCACCATGGAAGAATGGCCATATACCTATTCAAGGCAAAAAGCAGCATTTCCTTTGCCCTGGATATTAGATAACAAATACTGGGCACCGGTTTCCAGAATTTATGATGCTCATGGTGATCGCAACTTGATTTGCACTTGCCCACCTTTAGAAGATTATGAACATCATCCGGCAATGACGCTTGAAGAAGGATAGGATAATTTATAAGCGTATTCATCGTTACTTTTGGACGCTGAACGCCATGAAAAAAATCCTCCTTTTCGGTTTTATTCTAATCGCATCCGCATCATTTGCGCAACGCATTGGCGGTGATACTCCGAGTGACCAAGTGCCGAAATCAAGGTTTCTGGAAAACGTTCCTGAAGGAACTGTTTTTTACGAAGGTTTTGAAAATTCTCAGCGTCCCTCATTGCCAATCGGCTGGACATCGCAGAGTTTAGCAACGGAAGGCTTCATCACTGGCACAGCAGGAAACACGCCCGGTCAAAGCAATGAAAACGGCTTTTGGCCTGTTCCCTTACACGGAATATTTGCCATGACAAATGATGATGTTTGCAATTGTGATAAATCACAAGACCGGCTGCTTTCACCCGTGATCAACGCCAGTGGTTTGGATCAACTTTTTTTAGCATTTAATGCTTTTCAAAATGGAAGTGGAGCGCAGCAAGCAAGTGTTGCTATAAAAGCTTCCGGTTTACCCTGGCTTTCTTTAATGACCCTTCCATCAAGCAGCAATTGGGAAGATTATTACATAGCGATTCCTAAAAGCTACTTGAGACCCGGATTTCAAATTCGATTCGAGTACGATGATCAGGGAAATTACGCTTCCGGATTAGCCATTGACGATGTTTTGCTCAGCACAGCACAGAAGGGAAACTTTTCCCTTCAATCCTTTTATTCTATCCGTGAAGATCAACAGGGATCGGGTCAGTTTTATGAAAGCATCCCGAAGTTGCATGCGCAAAATGCGCGATATAATTTCTCAGGAAGGATAATCAACAACAACCCTTCCATAAAAAACGCCAAACTGGCAATAAATATTTCCGGCCCATTGAGCCTAGATGATACCAGCGCAAACTGGAATATATCACCTGAAACGACTGACACTGTCTTTTTTCATTCTTCACAAAGTTTTTCACCCTATTCCATCGGGGTTTACTCCGTCACGGCAACGGTTGTAACCGATTCTTTTGATAATAACTTTAGCGATAATTGGTTCACTCAAAACTTCAGTGTTTCAGACAGTGTTTATCAGCGCGTAGCGTTTGAAGATAATTACAACACAGGGGTTTGGCTGCAAAACTCCACCGATCGTTTTGGCAGTGGCGTTTATTTTCACAAAGCAGACAGCTTGAAAGCAATACATGTTAACATCCACCCTGCAACGGCTGTTGGTGCCCGATTTCGAATAAAACTTTTCTCCTATGACACATTGACTTTTTCATCGTTTAGTTCAAGCCAAAGAGAAGTTGAGGCTCAAGAACCCGGAACCATTATTCGCATTCCAATAAACGAAAAAGTAAGCAAGGGTAGATATTTGGTTGTGGTAGAAAAAGAAACGGGAGGTGGGAATTTGGTGATAGCGGCAAAACGAAACCCACGAGCCATTGAAAACAACGCGCTTTTCCGAAAGGCAGCTGAGAACTGGCGTAGTTTCCCTTATTTTCCTCAACTTTCCTTGATTACATCATCACTGAATGACAGTTGCAGTGGGTCGATCCAATACAGTATTCAAAACCAAACATGCGTAGGAAGCAATGATGGTGCTATCGAGGTTAGCCTTATAGATGCCCCTTCGCCCGTGACTTTTGTCTGGTCAAATGGTGCTGGTAATGTGAATTCAATAAACAGCCTCAGTCCGGGTAATTACAATGTGTCTGTTACGGATTCTGCTGGTTGTGAATACATCAAAAGTTTTGAAATCTTGGCATCAGACACCTTGAGTTTCTCAAAAACCACAACCCTTGATAGTTGCGCACAATCCACAGGACAAATAAAGCTCGCCATTTCAGGCGGAGAACAACCATACACCATCACATGGGATAGCACTATTGGTTTGAATTATTTAGACCAACTCAGTTTAGGCAGTTATCCGGTAAACATTACTGATGACAATGGCTGTATGATTGACGACACCATCCATGTTGGCGGAACAGAAGCCTTGGGTATCGCATTTAACATCACACAACCCGATTGTTTTGACAGCAATGGCCTGGTAAGCTTCACTCCATTTGGAACCGCACCATTTTCTGTCATATGGAACACGGGAGATACAACAACAATGTTGAATGATCTAGAAGCTGGAATTTACACGGTAACTATAGAAGATTCCATAGGATGCCAAACGTTATCGCAAGCATATTTGAACAACCTGAATGCACCAAACCTAACCATTGCAGATAAACAGAACATCAAGTGTTTTGATCAAAATGACGGATTCATTGAAGCAAGCGCTTCGGGAGGAACAGCACCGTACATTTTTAACTGGAGCAATGGAGACAACACCTCAACCATCGATAATTTAGCTATTGGAATATATGATCTCACGGTGTCTGATGCCTCAGGCTGCCTGTCATTTATTAGTGAGAAGATTCACCGCAACGTAAAACCCTTAATTGTTGACCTTAATGAACGCGGAAACTATTGCTGGAAAGGAAATGCTGGAATCGCTGAGCTTTTGGTAAATGGCGGATCACAACCTTATACCTATGATTGGTCAACAGGTGCTACCGATATTGAAATCTCAAACCTACCTGCCGATGAGTATGATGTAACGGTGACAGATGACAATGGATGTAGTTTTGTTAAGTCATTTGAGATTGCGGATGGCTATGCCTTTTTCACGCTTTTAGACTCAACTGTGATTGACACAACATCTTCCTTTTTGCCAAAAAACAAGATCTACATAAGCACCTTTGGAGGTACACCCCCTTTTAAACATGTATGGAACGATTCCATTTATTCAGAAGACCTGATCGATGTTCCTTTAGACACCTATAACTTATTGGTAACGGATCAACTGGGTTGTGTTATAACCTTTAACCATATACTTGGAATCGGGCCTGATGGGATAGTTCAGTCTGAACAACAAGACAATACGATTTCTATTTACCCAAATCCTGTTTCTAACTCTGAGGAGCTATTCATTAGATCAGATCAAATTATCTCAACCTTGACATTATCCGACATAAATGGTCGGTTATTGTATAATGTCTCAATTGCTGACTTTCATGCCAAAGTAAGGCTCCCTTCGCTATCACCGGGAGTTTATTTGTTGCGATTTTCGAGTCCGGTTGGTGTTATGACCAAGAAACTGGTCATAAAATAAATCAACACATTCCTTCAATTATTTAAGTTTTGTTCTATCCAATTGTTACCTTTCCGCGTCCTTTAAGTATTATTGCAACATTAAATTAAATAGATATTATGAAAAGATTATTACTTTCCTTAAGCGGGGTAATGCTTTTAAGCGGCATTATAACCGCCCAAAATGCTCCAGTTCTTGGATACAACAAGGAGTTCAAGAAAACTCAAACAGGAGACGAACAAGTCTTCTATCAAGATGAAATGACTCAGCGCCTTTCAAACTATGATGACACCATTTGGTTTGACAGTTTTGATGATGAAAACATCTGGTTGATAAACAACCAAAACGCTAATGGTTGGGATATTTCTCAAACAACACAAACATGGTACTTTCAAAACACCAGTATTAATTCCACCACGGGTGGAAATTACGCAGTTCTAGTACCTGACAACCCAGACGGCTCGCAGTCTGCTACATTGCATACGATTACCACTGCAGCGCCAATTGATATTAGCATGTACGCTGGTCAAAACCTTGTTTTACATTATGAAAAATACGGTGCACGCTTTTTGGATACATTGAAAGTTCAGGTGAGCAACGATGGTACAACATGGACTACGTTGGATTTGAATGTTTATTTCCCTATCCTCACAACTGCCGGTGGATCTGTAACAGAAAATCCTGCATCCAGAGATCTTTTCATCCCAGCATCCATTGTAAATGGCAACGATCTTTTCATCCGTTTTCGTTGGGAAGCTGACCACGCAACTCAACCAGCCATTGGTTACGGTTGGTTTATTGATGACATCGCTGTTTTTGATGTACCTGCAAATGATCTGGTCATTGATCAAACGGCATTTTTCGATGATGTAAGACTGCTTTATTCTTGGTACTATGGCGCTATGCCAGAGCGGCAAGCTGAAACCGATGAGATTACATTCTCTGCTACTTACGTAAACCGTGGTTCTGCAAATGCTACAAATACAGCGTTAGAGCTCACCGTTTCAGGTCAGGAAAGTCAGGTATTTACCTCAACAACTCAAAATCTTGCTGCTGGCGCAACAGCAGACACTGCCCGAACAACCACCGTGTATGCGCCAAGTGCTGGTGAAGGCACATATACTTTCACATGGGAAATCATCTCTGATTCTACCGATGAAATTCAAGCGAATAACATGGTCAGTCTGGACATGCTGGTGACCGAAAACGAGTTCTCAATGGCTCCTTTGCCGATTTCCGCAGCAAATATCGTTGGAAAAGGCGGAAGTGCTAATCCATACGTAATTACTCAAGACTATTTCTTCAACACTGAGGATACGATTACCTCTATTGGTGCTGCATTCGATAGCGAATGGACTAATGTAGGTGCTTCTTTTCAACTTTCCCTTCAGGATAGCGAAGGTCAAATTGTGACACAATCTGACATTTTCCTTGTGGAACAATGGATGGTCACCGATGACATGGTTTATTTTCCTGTTCCAGAAGTTGTGATTCCTCAAGGTGCTTACGAAGCACGTTTTGAAGTGTTTTCCGACTCATTGTTCCTCGTAACCTGTCAGGATCCAATTCCACCGATTGAACCTGCTCCAGGTGGTGGTTTTTTCTCTCGAACCACCCTTTCTTTTGGTGGAAACAACTTTATCGAAGACATGGTTTACCTAACGCTTCGCACAAAAATCCCAGCTATTTGTAACCCAAATGCACAAGTTTCGGCTTTGGTTCTTGATACAGGGGAGATCGGTAGTATTGAAATCACTGACGTAACAGGATTAACCTGCTGCTTGTATGATTATGCATGGACCGGACCTGACGGCTTTACCGATGATGAAGCTGATATTGATGGTCTTACCGTGAAAGGCGAGTATGCTGTTGTTGTCACAGATGTTGAAGGATGCACCGCTACTGACACATTTGATGTTCAAGGTAGTGTAAACACTGAAGACTTCTTCACTTCTTCCAACGTCAGTATATTCCCTAACCCAACATCTGGAAACTTCAACCTGAAGTTTGATGATGCAAAGGGTGAGTACAATGTGAATATCA
>JBBDRU010000002.1:0-13933 GCA_040905305.1 Salibacteraceae bacterium
TAATGTAAGAACAATAGGCTTTAACATCAACAAGAATTGACTCCAAAACATCAGGGTCAAGCTTTCCTGTCGGCCTTGTGAAATTCCTCAACCCACTCGGGCACTCTGGACATTTCAGATTACAGGCGGTTGTTGGCTCTATTGACAATGACATCGGGTAACCCCAATGTGAAGGTAATCCCGTTGATTTGCTCCAGAAGTAACTGGCGAACGTAGCCACTGCATAAGCTAGCTTTTTGATGTTCCAGTGTGAAAGTATTCTAAGGTTATTTCCAATTGACATTGAAGGCCAAAAATAATGCTTGAGGTGGTTGTGGTTGGTGCCTATTCTGTTAACTTCGGGCGCGCTCAAAAAAAACAATGCTTATGTGGGCTAAAATCGCCCGAATAATTATACGCTATCGGCTCTTCCTACTAGCTGTCCTGGCTGTGCTTACGGCATTCATGCTATTTCAAGCTACTGGAGTAAGACTGGCCTATGGGCTGCCGCAGATGCTACCGGATGATTCTGAAACAATGCAAGATTGGAAAGAGTTTCAATCGTTGTTTGAAGAAGAGTCAACGGTGTTTGCTATAGGCATTGAGAAAGACTTGTTCCACGATGTAGAATTATTCAATGAATGGTATCGTTTAGGTAGAGAGTTAACTAAAATTGACGGTATTGATACGATACTATCCATCGGAAGTGCTTTCAATGTAGTTAAGGATACATCACAAAAGCGATTTGTAATCGACCCTATTGTAAAAGGTGAGGTGGTGGATCAGAAGGAATTAGATTCACTGAGGGCTAGGTACGAATCTTTGCCATTTTATAAAGGACTGCTTTACAACCCAGAGAGCAATTACAGTCTGATGGCCATCTCGATGGCCAATGAGAAGTTTAACTCTACTCAACGAAGCGAGTTTTTTGGCGGTATCCTGGAGCGCACAGAACAGTTTGAACAAGACAACGACATCGATCTCAAATATTCGGGCATGCCCTATATTCGGGAAAACCTGACTTCATTGATCAAAAAGGAGCTTACGTTGCTTCTCGCTCTTACGATTTTAATCACCATTACCGTTCTTTTGATTTTCTTTAGGTCCTTAAAACCGGTGCTCATTTCCTTAACGGTAGTTGTTTTCGGTGTTATTTGGTCGCTGGGGTTCCTGAACATTCTGGATTATGAGATTACCATTTTAACCAGTTTAATTTCACCGTTGATCATCGTTATTGGAATTCCAAATTGCATTTACCTGATCAATAAGTTTCATGCCGAGGTTAGCAAACATGGAAATAAGGCCAAGGCTTTGGTGCGAGTTGTTTCGAGAATTGGTAGCGCTACGTTTATGACCAACATGACCACAGCAACCGGGTTTTTAACCTTTATTTTTACGCAGAGTACTTTGTTGGTAGAGTTTGGTATTGTGGCTTTCCTCTCCATCATGTTTCTTTTTGTGCTTTCCATCATTTTGATCACTGTAACCTACAGCTACCTGCCGCCACCAAGTGATAAAAAGACAGAGCATTTGGAAAGACGGTGGGTAATAAATTTGGTAGGGTGGTTCAAATTCATGGTCAACAATAAGCGGCCGTTGGTTTATTTGGTTACAATTGTCGTTGTCGCCCTTTCCTTTTTTGGAATGACCCAAGTGCAAACCACCGGAAACATTGTCGATGATTTGCCTCGTAATCATACCACAGTAGAATACCTTCACTGGTTTGAGAAAAGTTTTGGTGGAGTGGTGCCGTTTGAGATACAAGTCGATGCAAAAAAGCCTAAACAGATCACAAAATCGAACATGCTCAAGTCTATTGATGAAACTCAAGACTTGTTTCGAGATGATAAATCGTTCTCCAAAAGTATTTCGATTGTAGATGCGATAAAGTTCATAAAACAGGCTTTTTATAATGGAAATCCAGAGCGGTATGAATTGATAAACAGTAGGGAAAAGGCATTCTTTAAAGATTATGTTGAAAATGCAAATGCTGATCAGTCATTGTTAAATACATACATAGATAGCACAGAAAGATATGCTCGTATCAGCTTAAAGGTAGCTGATGTTGGAACGATCGAGATGGACAGCATTTTGGCTCATTATAAACCCAAAATTGACGAAATATTTAATCCTAAGCGAGCGAAGCAAGATTCTTTGGTGAAAGTGATTGACAGTGAAAAGTCTGTAGATAAAATTGATTCTTTATCGGTTTATTTACTAAGTAGAAACGCTACAGCTAAACGCTCATTTATAAAAAGCTTGGCAGAAAGCGATAGCATTGCCTCAGTTTCGCTGGATAGCATATCGTTTGCCAATTCACCGGAAAATCTGAACTTGCTCAAAAAAGCATTGGATCAAACATATGTTGGTGTGGTCATTACTGGCCCGAGCGTAACTTTTTTGGAAGGTACCAACTATTTGGTTAGAAACCTCTTTATCAGTTTGAGTATTGCCATTTTCATCGTGGCTCTTTTAATGGCTTTTGTGTTCAGTTCATTGAGAATGATCATTGTTTCTGTTATTACCAACCTTATACCGTTGCTTTTTACAGCAGGCATAATGGGTTATTTTGACATCAACATCAAGCCTTCCACAATTTTGGTTTTTAGTGTGGCATTTGGTATTTCGGTAGATGATACCATTCACTTCCTGGCAAAATACAGGCAAGAACTTAGACTTACCAATTATGATATTGGAGAATCAGTGCGTTTGGCTTTGAATGAAACCGGGGTAAGTATGGTATATACCTCGATCATTTTGTTTTTCGGTTTTGGTGTATTTGCCTTCTCTGATTTTGGAGGAACACAGGCCCTGGGAATTCTGGTTTCCATTACGCTTTTGGTAGCTATGTTTGCAAACTTGGTGCTCCTGCCATCATTTTTGATGAGTTTTGAAAAGTCGATGCTCACTAAGTCCTTCAAAGAACCGTTTCTGACATTATTAGATGAGGAAGATGACCTCGACCTGAACGGACTGGACTTTGATCCAGAAGAAAAAAATAAATTATGAAGGGAATCATTCTAGCAGGAGGAGCGGGAACCAGGCTTCACCCGTTAACCTTTGCAACGAGCAAGCAAATGCTGCCAGTTTATGATAAGCCAATGATCTATTATCCGCTTTCAGTTTTGATGATGGCGGGTATTAAGGACATACTGATCATTTCAACTCCCCAAGATCTTCCAAATTTTGAGCGACTCTTAGGTGATGGCAAAAGCTTGGGTTGCGCATTTACATACAAGGTTCAGGAAGTTCCGAATGGCTTGGCACAAGCTTTTGTAATTGGAAAAGAGTTTATTGGTGATGACAATGTTGCGCTGATTCTTGGAGATAATATCTTTTTCGGAAACTCATTTCACAAACTGGTGCAGTCTGCAACCAATCCAGAGGGTGGGATTGTTTTTGCATATCACGTAACCGATCCTGAACGCTATGGTGTCGTTGAGTTTGATGAGCATCATAAAGCCATTTCTCTTGAAGAGAAACCAAGCAACCCGAAGTCAAATTATGCTGTTCCCGGTTTGTATTTTTATGACAATCGAGTTGTTGAAATTGCCGAAAACCTTAAACCAAGTGCGCGTGGTGAATATGAAATCACTGATGTAAATAAAGTATATTTAGAGATGAACGCGTTGGAAGTAAGGGTGATGGGACGAGGATATGCATGGTTAGATACGGGCACTTTTCCTTCGTTAATGCAAGCCGGTCAGTTTGTTCAGGTTATCGAAGAACGACAGGGTTTGAAGATAGGATGTATTGAGGAGGTTGCTTATCGAATGAGCTTTATTGATAAGTCTCAGCTTCAAGAACTTGCAGAACCATTGATAAAAAGCGGTTATGGGAAATACTTGCTTAATTTGATCAAAAAATAAATGACCGATTTTCTTGTCATCTTAAGGAAGGATGTTGAAGAGCACCTTTCAGGTTTGAACCTTCCAGACCATCCTGCCAATCTTTATGAACCGATCCGTTATATGCTGGATTTAGGAGGAAAACGCGTTAGACCCATTTTGGCCTTATTAGCTTGTGAGTTGATGGGAAAAGATCGAAGTGTAGCCATAGATCAGGCTCTTGCTGTCGAAATATTTCACAATTTCACATTGGTGCACGATGATGTGATGGACAGTGCAGACCTGCGGAGAAAAGTCCCAACAGTTCATAAAAAATGGAATCAAAACATCGCGTTGTTGAGTGGAGATGGAATGTTGGTTGTGGCCTATCAAAAGCTTTGGAACGCTCCCAATGATAAACTGAGAAGGCTTGGTGAGGTGTTTAGTAAGGTGGCATTGAAGGTATGTGAAGGACAGCAATTGGATATGGATTTCGCCTCAAGATCTGATGTTTCTCTAGAAGAATACTTAGAGATGATTCGATTGAAAACCGCAGTTTTGCTTGGTGCGAGCATGCAGTTAGGAGCCATCATGGCAGACGCAGGTGATGATGATATTAACAACCTCGATGTATTTGCTATGAATCTGGGGATGGCATTTCAAATACGTGACGATTATTTGGATAGCTTTGGTAATCAAGAGCAGTTTGGTAAACAAATTGGCGGTGATATTAGAGAGGGAAAGAGAACCTGGTTAACGATAAAGGCGTTTGAGCTAGCCAATGAATCACAGTTAAACATGTTGACCAAAGCATTCCAAAATGAAGACCAGGATCAAAGAATTAAAGAGGTGATTGAGGTTTATGTTGCTCTTGGTATTGATAAAATGGCTCAAGCTTCGATTGTTGATTATTCATCTCGTTCAATTGCAGCACTCAATAAAGTGAACGGTGAAAAGCAAACCAAAAAGCGGTTGGAAGAATTAGTAGCCTATCTTATAGGGAGACAAAGCTAATTCGAGTGACCCTCACTATAGATATGCATAAGCGCTGAATTTAGGGTAGGGTAATCAAAAGCGAATCCTGTTTCTTGAATTTTTTTGGAAGAAAGCATAACTCCTTTCAATATTAAATCTGCCTTTTCCCCAAAAAGGAGCCGAATAACAAACTCAGGAATATTTGGCAGCATTAACGGCCTGTCCATCACATCTGCCAATATTTGCATAAAGTCATTGTTGTTGATTACATCCGGGCCAACAGCATTGTAAACACCATTTAGATCATTTTCAAGGATGTGATGAAACGCTCGGCAGACATCATGTATATGGATCCATGCCATAGATTGTGTGCCTTTTCCCAACCCAGCAGCAACGTAGTATTTAACAGGTAACGAGATCTCTTTTAACGCTCCTTCTCCTTTGGAGAGCACTAAACCAATCCTGATTTTTGCAACATTTTCGGCTACATCATTAAATGAGTCAGCCGCTTCTTCCCATTGCCTGCAAACTTCGGCTAAAAAACCCGTCCCGTTAGGACTGTTTTCATCAAATATTAAATCACTGATGATTAAGGGGTACCAACCAATGGCCGATGCTGAGATGAAATTCCTCAATCGTATGTTTTGTTTTTTACATTCTGATAGAAGCAGTTCAGCAGAGTCAACACGGCTCTCGAGGATTACCCTTTTTCGATATTCACTCCAGGGTTTGTCGGCAATTCCAGCTCCGGCAAGATGGATAATACTCTCTACCCCTTGTAGAGCTTTTGGGTCGATAAAACGTTTCTCAGGATCCCATGCGAAAACATTTTCATCTTTTTTTTCATCCGGATTTCTTGAGACAAGAGAAACTTCATATCCATTATTGCGCAACAATTTAACCAATCTGCTACCAATTGTTCCAGTTCCTCCTGTGATTAATACCTTCGCCATAATTCAGTCCAAAATTACACCTCTAGTGTCAGTTAGCCTATTAAATCAGGAAAAATACCAGCAATTCACTAGCCGCATGAATGATTTAACTTGGCGGAAAGCGACATTAGATCAATTGGCTAAGGATTTTAACATGGCAGGAACGGATTTACCATATTTTCAGGGTGGAGAAAATCTCGAGAAAATAATCCATAAGCTTGGAAGTGAAATTGCGAAACTTCGTGAATCCCCTGAATTATGGAACAATTTAAATTATCGAATAGATATTCCTGTGAATTTATTAGTAGAGGTGAAATTAAATAACGAATTTGCGGAACTTTATCTTTTTAGGAGTTTTCAAAAAGTTTGGCTGCGAAGGCAGTTTTCAGCGAATAGCTCAAAAGATGATGAAGAGGCCAACGAAAAACACTTAAAACCTTAGATTTGCCAACCCAATTTTCGAGTAATTCGATGGATAAATTTTCATATCTCGGCAATGGCGATGTAAACGCCATAGAAGAGCTTTATAAACAGTACAAAGACAACCCTGACTCAATCGATGAGGGCTGGAAGCGCTTTTTTC
Organism: Salibacteraceae bacterium; assembly: GCA_040905305.1. Taxonomy (GTDB): domain Bacteria; phylum Bacteroidota; class Bacteroidia; order Flavobacteriales_G; family Salibacteraceae; genus SHAN690. The sequence goes on from JBBDRU010000002.1 coordinate 6,297, forward strand.
AGGGTTTCGACTTTTTTCAACAAAACTTTGGTGAAGGAGCCGTTTCGCAAGAAACTCTCAAAGAGTTTAAGGTCATCGACCTTATAAATGCTTATCGATCAAGGGGGCACTTGTTTACCAAGACCAACCCTGTGCGAGAGCGTAGAAAGTATTCTCCAACCTTGGACCTGGATAATTTTGGACTGTCAGACAATGATCTGGAAACGGTTTTTAATGCTGGAGTTGAACTTGGAATTGGCGCTGCAAAACTGAAAGATATAGTTGACCACCTCAAAACCACCTATTGCAACAGCATTGGGATGGAGTACATGTACATCCGAAATCAAGAGCAGAGAGAGTGGCTAAAACACCGCGCAGAGTCAGAAAAAAATCTTCCTAAATTTTCTGTGCAAGACAAGCAAACCATCTTGCGAAAGCTCAATGAAGCGGTTGTTTTTGAGAGCTTTTTGCATAAGAAATTTGTTGGTCAGAAACGCTTTTCACTGGAAGGTGGTGAGTCATTGATTCCGGCACTTGATGTGGTTGCTGAGTTTGGGGCAAAAATGGGTGTGGAAGAAATTGTCATTGGCATGGCACACCGCGGCAGGCTTAATGTTCTGGCGAATATTCTCAAGAAAACCTATTCCGATATTTTTAGTGAATTTGAAGGAAAGGAATATGAAGACAACCTTTTTGACGGAGATGTTAAGTATCATCTGGGTTTTTCTTCCGAACTGGTTACAGAAATTGGTACAAAGCTTCAACTCACGCTGGCTCCAAACCCTTCTCACCTAGAGGCTGTTGATCCGGTGGTTGAAGGAATCGTTCGTTCCAAAATTGACACTTATCTGAAAGATGAGAAAAAAATTATTCCGATCCTTATCCATGGTGATGCATCCATTGCGGGTCAAGGGGTCGTTTATGAAGTAGTGCAAATGGCGCAGCTCGATGGTTACAAAACCGGTGGAACAATTCACGTTGTTATCAATAATCAAATTGGTTTTACAACCAATTATCTTGATGCGCGCTCAAGTACGTACTGCACAGATGTAGGCAAGGTAACGTTATCGCCCGTTTTTCATATCAATGGGGATGACCCGGAGGCAGTTTCGCATGCCATGAAAATGGCCGTAGAATACCGTCAAAAATTTCATCATGATGTGTTCATCGATTTGTTGTGTTATAGAAAATATGGCCACAATGAAGGGGATGAACCGCGATTCACTCAACCCACATTGTATAAGGCGATTTCTAGCCATAAAAATCCTAAGGACATCTATGTAAGTCGATTGATGGAAGAGGGAGTGCTAACTGCCGAAAAGGCAAAAGAAATCGAGCGGAAATTCAATGAGCATCTGCAAGAACGTCTTAGTCAGGCAAAGGAAATAAGCACCGCGAAAATCTCAAATTTTCTGGAAGCTTCCTGGGAAGGAATTGAACGGTCTGAAAAAAACTCATTCGATCAATCTCCTGATACAAAAGTTGATAAAAAGAAACTGCTGAATCTGGCCGATAAAATAAATAACCTTCCGTCTGACAAGCCATTTTTTAAGAAAGTGCTGAAGTTGATGGAAGATCGCAAGAAAATGGTGCAGGAAGATCGTCTTGATTGGGCACTTGGTGAGCTTTTGGCATACGCAACCTTGCTAAGTGAGGCATATCCTGTGCGTGTTAGTGGTCAGGATGTTGAACGAGGAACCTTCTCACATCGACATGCAGTGCTTACACTTGAAGATACAAAGGAAGAGTATGTGCCTTTGAAGCATATTTCTGATTTGCAAGGAGACTTTCATATTTACAACTCACTGCTGTCGGAATATGGCGTGATGGGATTTGAATACGGATACGCCATGGCTAACCCTTATTCATTGGTCATTTGGGAAGCCCAGTTTGGTGATTTTTACAATGGAGCGCAAATAATAGTGGATCAGTTTATGACTGCGGCAGAAGACAAGTGGGCCTGCATGAATGGTTTGGTTTTGCTGCTTCCTCATGGTTATGAAGGTCAGGGAGCAGAGCACTCCAGCGCAAGGTTAGAACGTTTTCTTTCTCAGTGCGCTGAGGATAATATTCAGGTGGTAAATTGCACAACACCGGCAAACTTTTTTCATGTTCTCAGACGTCAGGTAAAATGGAAGTTTAGAAAACCATTGGTGGTATTTACTCCGAAAAGCCTTTTGAGGCACCCAAAATGTGTTTCCACCATTGATGATTTGGCACAAGGTGGTTTTACTGAAGTCATTGACGATACCAAGGTCAACAAGAAAAAGGTGAGAAGGGTAGGGTTCTGCTCAGGCAAAATCTATTATGATTTGTTGGCGGCCAGAGAAGAGCGGGAAATAGAAGATATTGCCATTGTGCGTTTGGAGCAGTTATACCCATTTCCGAAGAAAAAGCTTAATAAACTGGTGAAATTGTATGACAAGGATGTTGAATTCTACTGGGTGCAGGAAGAGCCCGAAAACATGGGTGCGTGGAATTTCATCATGCGAGCATGGGGTGAGATGAAGTTGGAGTTGATTGCGCGACATGAAAGCGGAAGCCCGGCAAGCGGATCTATGAAGCGTTTTCTTCAACGACAGAATTTGATAATTGATACTTTTTTCAAGTAAGAAATTGCAATAACTATGGCTGATATTATTGAAATGAAAATGCCCAGTCCGGGCGAATCGATCACCGAGGTAGAGGTGGCTCAACTTTTGGTTGAAAACGGTGATGTGGTTGAATTAGACCAACCCATTGCAGAAATTGACAGTGATAAAGCCACGTTAGAGCTCAATGCAGAGTCTGCTGGGAAAATCGAATTTTTGATTGCAGAAGGCGATACGATTGAGGTTGGTCAGGTGGTTTGTAAAATTGATACTTCCGTCAAGCCTGAACCTAAGGCCGAAAAGCCGGAGAAGAAAGAGGAATCAAAAAAAGAGGCATCAGCCAAAAGTAAAGATCAACAGGAAGAAAATAAAGGTGAGGCCGCCAAGTCTGAAAATAATAATGCTAAGGCAACGCCTGTGGCTAAAGCCATGATGAATGAGCAGGGTGTTTCCTCTTCGAAACTGAAAGGGAGTGGTTCCGGAGGGAAAATTTTGAAAAAAGATGTCGAATTATACCTGGCAGGCGGAACCAATGCTTCTCAAGAGCTTGCCGGTTGGGGTGGCACGCGCGAAGAGCGTAGAGAAAAAATGTCTTCGCTAAGAAGAAAAGTGGCCGAACGATTGGTATCTGTTAAAAGTGAAACGGCTATGCTCACTACCTTCAATGAGGTGGATATGAGCTATGTGATGGAAGTTCGAAAGAAATATAAAGAGGCGTTTAAAGAGAAGCATGGAGTAAATCTTGGTTTCATGTCATTCTTTACAAAGGCAGTTACAGAAGCACTAAACGAATTTCCAGCGGTGAATGGATACATCGATGGACAGGAAATGGTTTTTCATGACTATGCAGATATTGGAATTGCGGTGAGCTCACCCAAAGGATTGATGGTTCCGGTTCTTAGAAATGCCGAACAGATGTCTTTGGCAGAAATAGAATCAGGGATCAAAACCTTGGCCATAAAAGCAAGAGATGGGAAGCTAAGCATCGATGAAATGACCGGTGGAACTTTTACCATTACCAATGGTGGCGTTTTTGGTTCTATGCTAAGTACGCCTATTATTAATCCACCGCAAAGCGCAATTTTGGGAATGCACAACATTGTTGAACGACCGGTTGCCATAAATGGTAAGGTGGAAATCAGGCCAGTGATGTACGTTGCCCTTTCTTACGATCATAGAATAATTGATGGAAAGGAATCTGTCAGCTTTCTTTACAAAGTAAAAGAAATGTTGGAAAACCCATCTTGGATGCTGTTCGGAGGCAAAGAACCTGAAAAAGTATTGTTGGGACTGTAATCAAGAAAAGCTGTCGTTCATGACTTTTATCTAAGTAAGCTTAGTTTATCAGTATAATGCCAGTTTTTACCGTGATGATCTGTAATGTAAATATCATAGGTGTAAACACCTAGGGGGCATTCCTTGCCATTGTTTCTAATGTGTCCGTTCCATCCGTTATGCACATCTTTTGTTTCAAACACCAAATTCCCCCAACGGTTATATATTTTTAGGTGGTAGGTGTCGTGAACAAAAACTTCCGGTAGCCAAATATCATTGTATCCATCTTGATTGGGGGTGAAAGCATTTGGAATATAAGTCAGGTATTCCGGTTCAACCCTTATTGTTTTATAAAGTGTATCTGTGCATCCGTTGGCATGCCAGGCAAGCTGTGAAATGATGTAATTTCCCGTATCAGCCAGTGCAAAATCATGTTTTGATGATCGGGTTAAGGGCTCATTTTCAATGCTAAACTGCCATGAAAGGGCGTTGATGCTTGTGTCGTATAACGTAAAATACGGCTCAAACATTCCAGCACTCATGTTGGGAAGATAAAAGTCGGCAACCGGTGTGTCTTTCACGGTGATCATCCTTGGAACATAAATCTCAATAGTGTCTATGCAGTTTGAATCTGTTGTTAAGCGTACATTCACATCATACACCCCGGGTGTTTTTGTTTCAAATAATAGGGTCGAGGAGTTGCTGACCAAACTGGAATTAATAAACCAATCATAACTGACCTTATAGGCATGTCTGTTGGTGGTAAAGACCTTACCGCTAAACGGTGCACATTGCTCAAGAAGGGAGTCGCTTAATTCAGTGGAAGGATTTGGGAATACTGTTGCGCTATCCGAATAAGTTTTGTGACACCCTAAACGTTCATCTATGAAATGGAGAGAAATTTCATACGTTCCGGCTGAGTCGAACACTTTTGTGGCAACAGGAAGTAAATCATCAGAAATTTCTGCAGAATCTTGTCCAAAATCCCACAGGACATCAGTGGATGCTCTATAAAAACCTTCAGCTTCAAACACATATTTATGGCGATTTAGGCATTCCGGCTCTGGAACCGAAAAGTAAGGCTCTATTTTATGTTGAACCCTATAGTCCAAATAGGTCGTGTCTGAGCAAACATCACCAAAAGCAATTAGTTCAATGGAGTATGTTCCGGTATCAGGGAAGGTATATGATGGATTGACTGCAGAGGATGTATCGTCTAAAGTTGTACTGTCACCAAAGGTCCATAGGAAATTATTACCCATAGAACTTAAGTTGAAAAACGAAATATCAAATCCAATGCATTCTTCAAGCACGCTGTCAATTGCAGCTGATGCATCTACTTCACATGGGGTTATAGTAAGTTGGAAGTCTCTTGAAATTTGATTGAGCAAAACACCGTTTCTCCACTCCTCCACACAAACACCAAAGGTGTAAGTGCCAACTGCTGTGGGTCGTCCGCTAATAATGCCCGTTTCAGGATCAATGGTCAAAGAAGGCAGTGCGGTAATTTGGTGTTGGTCACTAAATCCGACTTCCCATGGCACTATTTGGAATGGAGGCGGTTCAGGAGCTGGTGCCGGGTTGGCTGGGCTTCCCCCGTGAAAAGGCGTGCAAAACGAATAGACCAAACTGTCCCCATCCAGATCGGTTGCCGAATAGTCAATACTCATATTGATCATGGCACAGAGCGCTATTGGAGGAGTTTCATTAAACCGGGGCGAACTATTGCAATTAAATTCACCTACGTTTGGAATAAGGGTAGTGAAGGTTGACCCAACGTCTGTAACATTCTTGATGTTTACAACATTGATCGGACGGCAACATCGCTGATGCACCAAGGTCACACCACTAGGAGGAAGAAAAATGGTCACGGTGTCGCTATATATGGTGGTTTCGATGCAGATATCCGGGGTATCAGCCAAACACTGGATATCCTGACTAAACTCCAACTGCTGGACTGTTTGGTTAAAATCTAACCTTATAGTTTGAAAAAGCACTTCACTGGTTCCTTCAAATGCGCGAATGGAAACGTTATCATCGAACTGCGCACCTGCACTATTACAATCCCTATACATCTGAAGAGTAATAACGTATCGATTGGGGCTGATACATTCATAGCTTAAATCACCACCAACTAAATGACCTGACAATGCGGAATCAGAGATCAACAGAAGGGAGCAGAAAAGGAATACATATTTGCCGCAAACTTTTTTCATGATATTGCTTTTGCAATATCATTAATTTTTTACAAAAAAGAATGATTGGAGTTATGTAATGGTTCAGTTGATCAAATATTTAAAGCTCTTCCGCCACCACTTCTTTCACCTCGGGTAACATGCGGTCGAAAAGCGCTTTTATACCAGCTTTTAGTGTGACACTGCTGCTGGGGCAACCAGAGCAGGCACCTTTTAAGACGACATTCAACGTTCCTTGTTCAAACGATTTGAAATGGATAGCACCACCATCACCCTCTACTGCCGGCCGGATATATTCATCTAAAATTTCAACGATTTTTTCTTCGATTGGGGTGTCGGCTTTGGCGTGATCTGTAATGCCTATTTCTTCGGTGTCACTTTTTTGTTCATCTTCAGCACCATCCAGAAATACAGGTTGTCCAGCGTTTAAATAGTTGCTGATATATTCTCTTAATTCCAATATAACTTCATCCCACTCAATCCCTTCCATTTTTGTGAGCGAAATAAAGTTCTGAGCAATGAAAATTTTGGTAACGAATGGGAAGCTGAACAAGCGTTGAGCAAGCGGTGCCTTTTGAGTCTCACTTTCATTATTAAACTCGTAAACATTTCCGTTTTCAGTCAATAAGTGATTGGCAACAAACTTCATCGTAGCAGGGTTTGGAGTTACCTCTGCGTAAATCATAAAAGGAAGCGTTTTTGTGCTCATAGTCATGTGATTTTTAAAATGCGAAGGTAGTGGTGAAACAAGTTTAACTTCGCATGGTTTAACGAATTCTTATGGCTACTATTTTACCCGTGAAAGGCATCAACCCACAAATTGGAACCGATTGCTTTATCGCTCCAAACGCCACCATAATTGGTGATGTTATTTGTGGCGATGAATGTTCTTTTTGGTTCAATTGCGTTGTGAGAGGTGATGTCAATAGCATTCGAATGGGCAACCGCGTGAATGTGCAAGACGGAGCGGTTATTCACTGCACCTTCGAAAAAACCAAGGTGATTATAGGCAATAATGTTTCGATTGGCCATAATGCTCTTGTGCATGGTTGTGAAATACAGGATGATGTTTTAATCGGAATGGGCGCTATTGTAATGGACAATGCAATTGTAGAAAGTAATGCCATAATTGCAGCTGGGGCGGTTGTTTTAGAGGGAACCCATGTGAAGTCAGGAGAATTATATGCCGGGGTGCCGGCAAAGTTCATAAAGTTGGTTTCAAGCGAGCTTCGTGAAGGTGAAATACAACGGATAGCGAGGAATTATGTTAAATACAGTTCGTGGTTAAAGTAAAGTTACTTAAAAATTCAAATAGCTCGATTCAAAAGAATCAACACCCAAGCGATTTAAAAAGCCATTTAAAATGTTCAGATCAGCGTTGGTATAAAAACGGTTGTTTGTTGTACTTACTTGATCGTTTAGCAACTGAAGTTCTTCAAGCACCTTTTTTGTTCGTCTTGCTACCGGTTCCCCTGAGTCGATGATTTGCACATGAGCGGGAAGTATTTTGCGCATGGTTTCTATCAAAAATGGATAGTGAGAACAGCCTAATACGATGTTATCAACATCAGCATCAATCATAGGTTGAAGGTATTTT
>JBBDRU010000003.1:0-2258 GCA_040905305.1 Salibacteraceae bacterium
GAGAGTTCTCACCACTTCTAAATGAATACTTGGCTTAACAACCAGAGTTCGATCATTCTTCACCATTCAGATCGCCCATGAATAGGGGGTTTAAACAGTAATCATTACGACCGATTCTGCTTCAAATTGCAATAGATGGTTTCGCGGATTGATTAGATGCATTCAAAACGATTTTTATTGCGTCTTAAGCTGCAAACACTAATTATTTGCGGTTTAGATTGTAGCGCAGTAAATACCTTTGTGGCATGATTAACCCCGAAGACATCAAGCAGCTTGAAACCCGACTGAGTGCCTTGAAAGACTACCTTGACATAGATCATAAGCGAGGTTTGATTGCCGATGAGGAGCAAAAGACCATGGATCCCCATTTTTGGGATGACCCAAAAGAAGCCGAAGGAGTTTTGAAGCAGATCAACAAGAAAAAGGTCTGGACTAAAGCTTTTGATGAATTAGCTACAGCGCTCGAGGATGTGAAAGTGCTATATGAGTTTTATAAAGAAGGAGAAGCCGGGGAAAGCGATGTTAATACGCAGCATAACAAGCTTTTAAAGCTTCTTGATGATTTGGAAATGAAGAACATGTTAAGTGCTGAGGAAGATGCTCTGGAAGCGGTTTTGCAAATCACAGCCGGTGCTGGTGGAACGGAAAGTTGCGATTGGGCATCCATGCTCATGCGTATGTACATCATGTGGGGTGAAAAGAATGGTTACAAGGTTACAGAGCTAAATTATCAGGAAGGCGATGTGGCTGGGGTTAAAACCGTCACCCTCCAATTCACAGGAGACTTTGCATTCGGTTATTTGAAAGGTGAAAACGGGGTTCACAGATTGGTGCGCATTTCACCATTTGATAGCAATGCCAAACGCCACACTTCGTTTGCATCTGTATATGTTTATCCGTTGGTAGATGATAGCATTAAGATCGAAGTAAATCCGGCAGATATTGAATGGGATACCTTCCGATCAAGCGGTGCCGGGGGGCAAAACGTAAACAAAGTAGAAACCGGAGTTCGTTTGAGGCATAAACCCTCGGGCATTGTACTGGAAAACACTGAAACACGATCTCAGTTACAGAACCGGGAAAAGGCAATTCAGTTGCTTAAATCAAGGTTGTATGAAATCGAGCTGGAAGAGAAGCGTGCAAAGCAAGCAGAAATTGAAGCCAGCAAGATGAAGATTGAGTGGGGAAGTCAGATCAGAAACTATGTTTTGCACCCATACAAAATGGTAAAGGATGTGCGAACCAATACAGAAACTTCTGATGCTGATGCGGTACTAAATGGAGATATTGATAAATTTTTGGAAGCCTACCTAATGTGGAATGCGGGTAAGCTGACAACCGAAGAAAGCCAGAATTAACTTAAGCCTGCGTTTCTTCGCTGTTCTCTTCTTTTTTGTTGAATAAGTTCGGCATCAGGCTGTTTAAACCGCCCATGATCGACCAATAGCCTAAAAAACCTATCAAGAAGATAAGGATCCAAAAAGCCATTAAAAAGAACAAAAGAAATAAGAAGAAGCCGAAATATTCGCCCATGGCATTTTACATTTGGCAGCGAATATAAAGTATAGCGAGAATTTATTGCTTGATAAACGGAAGAATTTTAGTCAGAACAAAAAATCAGAATAGACAATGGATTACAGAATAGAGAAAGATACCATGGGCGAAGTGAACGTGCCTGCTGAAAAATATTGGGGAGCACAAACCGAACGTTCAAGAAACAATTTCAAAATTGGTCCGGAAGCGAGCATGCCACTTGAGGTTATCCACGGGTTTGCTTACTTGAAAAAAGCAGCCGCTTATGCCAATTGCGAATTAGGAGTTTTAGAAACCGAAAAGCGCGATTTAATCGCGAAGGTTTGCGATGAAATTATAGAAGGACAACACAATGATCAGTTTCCTCTAGTGATTTGGCAAACGGGATCAGGAACGCAATCTAACATGAACGTAAACGAGGTAGTTTCTAATCGGGCTCATGTGTTGGACGGTGGAAAACTTGGTGAAGGATCAAAAAAAATTCATCCAAATGATGATGTGAACAAGTCACAAAGCTCAAACGACACCTTCCCTACTGGAATGCATATTGCTGCTTACAGGATGGTAGTAGAAACGACCATTCCCGGTGTTGAAATGCTCAGAGATACTTTAGCTGAAAAGTCGAAAGGGTTTATGCACGTTGTGAAGATCGGTAGAACTCACCTGATGGATGCAACTCCATTGACTGTTGGGCAAGAACTTTCGGGCTACGTATCGCAACTCAA
>JBBDRU010000004.1:0-13804 GCA_040905305.1 Salibacteraceae bacterium
CCTTCGATCATGTAGCACATAATCGTAAACGGAGCTCCGGCAAAGCCGATTACAGGAACACGGTTCTCAAGCCGCTTTTTTGTAATCGATATCGCATCGTAAACGTATTTCAACTCATCACCATCAATCACATTTAACTGGTCTATATCCCGCTCGGTCTTGATGACATTTGGAAAAAAAGGCCCCTTGCCTTTTATCATTTCATACGGCAAACCCATGGCGTCTGGAATAACCAAAATATCCGAAAAAATAATTGCTGCATCCACACCTAAAATATCAACTGGTTGAATTGTTACTTCGGCCGCTAAATCAGGTGTTTCTACCAGTTCTTTAAAGCCACTTAACGCTGACCTTAACGCTCGATATTCCGGCAATATCCTTCCTGCTTGACGCATTACCCAAACAGGAGTACGCTCTGTGGTTTCTCCACGAGCCGCACGAATAATTAGATCGTTTATCATATTATATGGTTGACAGCTATTTTATAAGCCGACTAGTCACGATTAATACTTTATGATTAAGCGTTCAGCAATTTGATCAGGTTCAAAGCACTTCCTGCTTTAAACCATCCGATTTGGGCTTTATTGTATGTGTGATTTAACTCAACCACATCCGTGGAACCGTCTTTATGAACAATCTCAAGATGAAGTGGTTTGTCTGCTGCGAAATTTTCTAGATCAATAAAATTGAAGGTATCGTCTTCCAAAACCTTGTCGTAATCGTTCTCATTTGAAAATGTCAAAGCAAGCATTCCTTGCTTTTTAAGATTCGTCTCATGAATTCGGGCAAAGGACTTTACAACTACAGCAATCACACCTAAATGTCGAGGTTCCATGGCGGCATGTTCTCTTGAAGACCCTTCACCATAGTTATGATCTCCCACTACAATTGAAGGAATGCCTTCTGCTTTGTAGGCTCTCGCAGCATCAGGGACTTCAGATTTTTTTCCATTGAGTTGATTAACCACTTGATTGGTTGCTCCGCCAAAAGCATTCACAGCTCCTATGAGTAAATTGTTTGAAATATTATCCAAATGACCTCTGTAGCGCAACCACGGGCCAGCCATAGAAATATGATCAGTAGTACACTTGCCAAATGCTTTTATTAAAAGTTTTGCACCCATGATGTTTTTTCCATCCCAGGGCTCGAATGGGTCGAGAAGTTGGAGGCGACTAGAGTCTGGCTTAACAACAATCTCTATGGCGCTACCATCCTCAGCCGGAGCTTGATACCCCGAATCTTCAACATCAAAACCATTGGGTGGTAATTCAAAACCCGTGGGCGGATCAAACTTAACTTCTTCCCCTTTATCGTTTATCAAGGTATCGGTCATCGGGTTGAAACCCAGCTCACCACTGATAGCTACTGCAGCAACAATTTCAGGAGATGTAACAAAAGCGTGAGTATTGGGGTTGCCATCTGCACGTTTTGAAAAATTGCGGTTAAAGGAGTGTACAATGGTATTTTTTTCTTGCTTATCAGCGCCTGCACGATCCCATTGACCGATACAGGGACCACATGCATTCGTAAAAACAGTTGCACCTAATTGCTCAAAAAGGTCAATATAACCATCTCTCTCAAGCGTAAACCTCACTTGCTCCGATCCCGGATTAATTCCGAACTCAGCTTTAGGCTTAAGTCCTTTCTCAACCGCTTGTTTTGCGATTGATGCTGCGCGACTAATGTCTTCATAAGAACTATTGGTGCAAGATCCTATTAAACCCCATTCAACCTTTTGTGGCCAATCATTTTTTATCGCCTTGTCTTTCATTTCGGCTACTGGTGTGGCTAGATCAGGAGTAAAAGGCCCATTTAGATGAGGCTTCAATTTATCTAGGTCTATTTCAATAACTTGATCGAAGTACTTCTCTGGGTTTTCATAAACTTCATCATCACCTGTCAGATACTCAGCCACTTGATCAGCCAGCTTAACAACTTCGTCACGCCCGGTGGCCGTTAAATACCTCCTCATACTATCATCATAACCGAAAGTTGATGTAGTTGCCCCTATCTCAGCTCCCATATTGCATATGGTGCCTTTTCCGGTGCACGATAGAGATTTAGCGCCTTCTCCAAAATATTCTACAATAGAACCCGTTCCGCCTTTTACGGTTAAGATTCCGGCTACTTTTAAAATAACATCTTTTGGTGCCGACCATCCGTTAAGATTTCCCGTAAGTTTTACACCTATAAGCTTAGGGAACTTCAATTCCCAGGGCATTTCGGCCATAACATCCACGGCATCAGCTCCACCAACACCAACCGCAACCATACCCAAACCACCTGCATTTACTGTATGACTATCGGTTCCAATCATTAAACCTCCAGGAAAAGCGTAATTCTCAAGAACTACTTGATGAATAATTCCCGCACCTGGTTTCCAAAAGCCAATGCCATATTTATTTGAGACTGAAGACAAAAAGTTAAACACCTCATTGTTTTTATTGATGGCATCCTGTAGGTCTTTATCTGCACCAATACGAGCCTGAATCAAGTGATCTGCATGAACAGTTGAAGGCACTGCGACATTATCTTTTCCTGCCTGCATGAATTGCAAGAGAGCCATTTGAGCAGTTGCATCTTGCATCGCTACGCGGTCAGGAGCAAAGTCAACATAACTTTTACCTCGTTCAAAAGCCTTGGTAGCCTCTCCATCCCATAAATGAGTGTAAAGTATTTTTTCTGAAAGAGTTAAAGGTCTTCCAACCGCCTTTCTTGCTGCAGCTACCCTTGATGGGTATTTTTCATAAACTGCCTTAATCATATCCAAATCAAAGATCATAATGTCTTATTTTCTAATTTAACAAACGTAATTCATAGCACTGTATTAATTATACAAAAAAAGGGAACCCCATAAGATTCCCTTTTACTCTAAACTTTGCTATGAATCATCTTATAATTACTCACCAACAACTTCAAAAGATATTGTTTCGGTAACATCTCGATGGAAAACTATTTCAGCTTCATAAGTTCCAACTGTTTTAATCGGTTCTTCTTTTATCTTGATGCTTTTTCGATCAATTTCATAACCGAGCTTACTAATCTCTTCAGCAAGCTGGATGTTATTAACAGATCCGAATATTTTACCTGATTCGCCAACCTTAGCACCAACTTTGAGGCTCATATCTTTGAGCTTGTCAGCCATTTTTTGTGCTGCGCTCCTTTCTTTTTCAACTTTCTGTGCTCTTTGCTTGACGGTTTCGGCATGAACTTTTTTAGCAGACGATGTTGCTAAAATTGCCATACCTTGAGGGATAAGGAAATTACGTCCGTAACCATCCTTTACTTCAACGAGGTCATCTATGTAACCAAGTTTTTCAATGTTTTTCTTTAGAATTACTTCCATGATTGCAATCTATTATTACTTCAACATATCGGTTACATAAGGCATCAAAGCTAAGTGTCTTGATCGCTTAATTGCGGTAGAAACTTTGCGCTGGTACTTTATAGATGTTCCAGTAATTCTTCTTGGTAATATTTTACCTTGTTCATTTACAAAACGCAACAAAAAGTCTGCATCTTTATAATCAACATATTTTATACCCGTCTTTTTAAACCAACAATATTTCTCTTTCTTGGTTTCAATTTGAATCGGGGTTAAATATCTAATATCATCAGCCATTATTCTCTCAATTTAAGCGTTAGCGGTTTTCTTAGACTTGTTTCTTCTGCTCTCAGCAAATTCAATGTGATCCTTATCCATTTTTACAGTAAGAAACCGAAGGATACGCTCTTCACGGATAAACTCCGTTTCTAAAGGCTTGATGGTTTCGGCATCTGCTTCGAATTCAATCAAGTGATAAAATCCAGTGGATTTCTTCTGGATCGGATAGGCTAACTTCTTTAGCCCCCAGCTTTCTTCATGAGTGACTTTTGCACCTGCATTCTTCAAATAACTGGTAAATTTCTTAACTGTTTCCTTTGTCTGATCCTCAGACAAAACGGGAGTTAGAATGAAAACAGTTTCATAACGATTTGTCATAATTACAATTTGCGTTTTAAAAATGGGGCGCAAAGATACGAATAAGATTTATTGAATCAAGCATAAAAAAGGGGCAAGCCGCCCCTTTTCTTTAATCTCTATTTTGTCATCACTTCTGGATAATCAATGGTAGATCTTTCAGACCATCATCAATCTTCACTCGAACAAAGTAACTTCCAGAACCAATGTTGCTCGGTAAGCTAATTCTAGAGCGGTCAGAGCCATTATCCAACCCAAATTCAGCTACCTTAGATCCCTTAATATCGATCAACTCTACCGAAGTCGGTATTGCCTGAGTTTTTCCAAAGCCAATCTCAAAGTAATTGTTTGCAGGATTTGGGTAAACTGCCACGCCTTCAAGCTCAATAACATCCTCAATTGAGTTTGGCCAAATTACAGATTTAGCGTTATCTGAACCTTTGCAGCCATTATAGTCAGTGACCGTACAAGTGTATGTAGAGACAGCGCCAACCTGAATGGTTTGCGTGGTCTGCCCGGTATTCCAATAATAGCCTAAGTAACCAGCACCAGCATCCAATGTGATTGGTGCAACCCCTTCATAAACTGTTATGTTTGGTTGGGGGTTGTCAACTATCTCCAAGATAGATGCAGTTTTATCATTCGTACACTCATTAAAATCTGTCACAGTTACGCTTACAGAAGTGATACCATTCACAACTCTGATTTGAGAAGTACTGCCATCGTCCCAAAGATACGACTGAAAGGGACCTCCAGCATTAAATGTAAACGTACCTCCATCACACAAAACGGTATCTTTAATGGTAATCACAGGTAATGGATTAACTATTAAATCAACATCATCAAACCCAACACAACCGTTGGCATCTTCAACCGTAACTGCATAATTACCGGGAGCATAAATATCTAACGTTTGCGTTGTTTCTCCCGTGTTCCACGTATAGAAAACTCCTGATCCCGCATCCAGCTCATAATCACCACAAATTGTGGTATCCGGACCCAAATTTGGAGTTGGGTTAGGATGCATGATCACTTCTTCAATTCCACCAAATGTGCCAGTATCTCCCGCGCATCCAGTAGAGTCGGTGAGAGAAATAATCTGATAACTTCCTCCTTCGCTTACAATTGTTGTATAAGGACTACTAATCTGATTCGCATTGCTTCCACTCACTCCATTGGAGTATGACATATTCCATGGACCTGTGCCCGTCAATTCAAATGTTAACTGCACTGCCTCTCCTTCACAATACTCTCCCTCACCCGAAACTATTTCTCCACCAGGTATAGAGTACGTTAAAATATCTCCTGATGCCGTGTCATTAGATGCATTGACATCACCGTTATTATCTACTTCTAAATTAAACTCCCAAAAACCGCCATTTGAAGTATTGATTGAAACTACAGTTACCGTGTCACACGCACAAACCGGCAATGTATCTGGATAGTTATAAGTTAAAGAGGAACCATTGGTATCAACCAAAACAGAGAAACCAGACTTATCCTCGATACTAATATTACAAAGCACTGCTTGAATTTCTGTGGCCGACTCTCCGCAAATACTATCTGGGTATATAACATCCGATATTGCAATATCATTAGACTCTGCAACAATCATATCATCAAAACCAACACCTTCATTCACAGTCGAACCATCTGACCCCATAGTGAATCTAAAAATCACAGAAGTATCGTTGGCATACGTTAATATCGAATGTTCCATATCAACCCATCCTTAACTCGAACCCGTCCAACCGTCATTACTATTAAGAGAATTCAAGCCAGTAATTGATCCTGAGTTATACCAAGGGCTTGGCGAAGTAGATGAACCCAAGGTGGTCCAAGAGAGGCCATTATCGTTAGAAACCTGAAATGAGGTGCCATCATTGCCGTTTTGAAGATCATAATTTAGCTTAAACTTAACCATTGGATCTACCAGTTCGGTCAAGTCAAATTCTGGGCTTTCTGCAAAACTCAACTCATTATTGTTGTGATCACCCGTTAGGTTAGTAACCCATGCGTTTGATCCAGAAGCAGCTGCACTAATAGTGGTGTTGTTTGGTGTTCCATACTCCCAACTGTTAAACGTTCCTGCAGAAGAAAAGCTTCCATTTGTTGCTTCAAATTCTTCGCACCAAGGAAATGAGTTTATAATCAAATCTGTATAGTACATTTCTACGCGCGAAATATTTGAATTTTCCTGCCAAATATTTTGGGGATTGGTAGACTCTAAATCATACTGCATCCCCATTCTAGCTAAGACCACTGGTTCACCCAAAATATTCGTAGAGAAATTCCCCGTTCCATAAGAATTGGTTGAACTAGCTCCTCTAGAACCCAAAATCCCTATATTATCCCCTGTATAAACAGGAATATTAACAGGCAAAACATTGCTTCCTGAAACATCTTGGAACAAGGCTAGAACCGTAAAATCATTAGTGGTTGTTGCCCAAAAGGGTGGGGGACCACTATTGAATCGAACAACCGCAATACTCTGGTCATCTGTACTTGCATCTGTGGGCACACGCACACCTGTCATCATAAAGTCAACTGGAGCTTCAAACCAAAACCCTCTTGTATTACCAGTGTATGAGGTGCTTTGGGGTGGTATTGGCATCAACGTTTGAGCCACCAATCCGAGACCTGAAAAAAACAGGCCTGCTATTAGGAGGCTTCTTAAGGTATAAGTAATTTTTGATTTCATAGATTTTGCATATTATTTTAAAAGGCCAATAATAAGCATTCATCTTGAATTTATAAGCATTCATCTATAGCAATTCCAAAATAAAGATGTATCCTAATATTGGTTTCTCATTTTTTAATTTCTTAAATATACATTTGAAGCGATGTCTAAAAAAGAGCAAAGTTTTATCGTATCAGCGCGGAAGTACCGTCCTGAATCGTGGGATGAAGTCATTGGTCAGGAATCGATTACCGAAACTTTAGCGAAATCCATCGCATCAAATCACTTAGCACATGCGTACCTCTTTTGTGGTCCAAGGGGCGTTGGTAAAACCTCTTGTGCCCGCATTTTTGCGAAAGAAATCAACCGTACCGAAGATAGCGATGGGAGTGAAGATTTTGCCTTTAATATTTTTGAGCTGGATGCCGCTTCTAACAACGGTGTGGATGAAATTCGCAATTTAACGGATCAGGTTCGCATCCCGCCTCAGGTTGGGAAGTACAAAGTCTATATCATTGATGAGGTACATATGCTTTCCAAGCAGGCCTTCAATGCCTTTTTAAAGACCTTAGAAGAACCACCAAATCATGCGATTTTTATACTTGCCACCACAGAGAAGCATAAAATCATCCCAACCATATTAAGCCGTTGCCAGATTTATGACTTCAACCGAATCACGGTTGACGAAATTGTAAATCAACTCAAGAATATTGCCTCACAAGAATCCATCAAATATGAAGAGGAAGCTCTTCATGTTATCGGTCAAAAAGCTGATGGTGCCATGCGTGACGCATTGTCTATTTTTGATCAGTTGGCAAGCTTCACCAACCAAAACCTCACATATGATGCGGTTTTACGTAATCTACATGTCCTCGATTATGACTATTTCTTCAAAATATCTGCTCAACTTTTAGAAAAGGACTATGCTGAAGCCTTGATGACCTTGGATGAAATTCTGAGTTTAGGCTTTGATGGTGAGCACTTCATTGAAGGTTTAGCTGGTCATTTCAGGGATTTACTTGTGTGTCAAAACCCAAAGACAGTTGAGTTGCTGGAGGTTGGACAATCCGTACAAGCCAAATATGCCGATCAGGCGCATGCAACCCCGGCTGACTGGTTGTTGACTGCTCTACCAATCATCAATGAGGCTAGCTACAAGTATCGAAATGCACCTAATCATCGGCTTCACCTCGAGGTAACCTTGCTTAATCTTTGCAATACCGAAGGCGAAAAAAAAAACCTCAATAATCAAGAAAAAAAAGTAAAAGAACACGCTTCTCCAGCACTTAGAAGAACTTCCATAGCAGCCACTGATCAAAAGAAAAGCACCACGGTGCCAAAGACATCAGATCAAACTGAATTTAGAACAAGTAATTTGGGTCAACCGAAGGAGGAAAAGCAATCATCTGAAACAAGCAAAAAGGCAGAGCCCACACCGCCCTCCATCATAGAATTAAAAAACAAACCCATTGAAAGCAAAGGGTCGAGCCAAAGAAAGCGAAGAAAAACAACTGTTTCGTTAACGTTAGATGAAAATGAAGGCCGTTCAGAGGATGATATTGATGCAACAAAATCCATTAAGGATATAGTCGAAAATGACGCTCAATTAAAGTCGCCTGAATTAAGCCTTAGTGAAGCTTGGACAACCCTTTGCGAAGAATCACTTGAGAACGGAAAAAACGCTCTTTACAGTATATTGGTTAAGCAAGAAATCAACAATCAAACAGATGATAATGATGTCATTACCGTTCGACTAAATCATAACGTTGACCAAGAAGAGTTCTCGCAGCATAGCGCGGATGTATTAAACCAGCTTCGGTTGTTAACCGGAAATAAAAAGCTAGCTTTGACTGCTAAAATTGAGACCATTGAGACAAAATCTAAACTTTTTAGGACTCAAGATAAATTTGATCATTTCGTAAATCAAAATCCTTCCCTCAAGCGATTGCGACAAGACCTTGACTTGGATTTCCTTTAACGTTAAACCAATTTCAAATGAAGACCAACCTACTTCCCATAGCTTTGATCAGCTCTTTGATGTTATCTTTTGGCTGCGACAACAAGAAATCAGATGGTGACAAAAACAAATCTAAATACGTTTATGAAACAGTTGAAAATGATCCATTCGGGTTGAGAGTTTACACTTTGAACAACGGACTAAAAGTTTACATCTCCCAAAACAAGGCAGAGCCGCGTATCCAAACCAATATCGCTGTAAAAACAGGAAGCAAGCAAGACCCATCCGATGCAACAGGACTCGCACATTACTTGGAGCACATGGTGTTTAAGGGTACTTCCAAAATCGGATCACTGAACTGGGAAGAAGAAAAAAAATACTTGCAGATGATTTCAGATCTTTATGAAGATCACAGAACGGCTGCTGCAGAGGAAAGAACGGCCATTTATTCGAAGATCGATAGTCTTTCTCAGATCGCAGCTTCCTTTGTTTCAGCAAACGAATATGATAAATTAATAAGCGGAATTGGCGCAGAACGAACCAATGCATACACCAGTTTTGAGCGCACCGTTTATATCAATGATATTCCAAGTACGGAACTCGAAAAATGGCTTAAAATAGAGTCTGAGCGATTCAATGAATTAGTTCTAAGATTGTTTCACACAGAACTGGAGGCCGTATACGAGGAGTTTAATCGAACCCAAGATAGTGATGGCCGTCAGGCATATTACAAAACCCTCGACTTACTGTTTCCCACTCACCCCTATGGTCAACAAACCACAATTGGAACTGGAGAGCACTTGAAGTCTCCAAGCATGCAAAAAATCCATGATTACTTCTCAAGCAGATATGTACCAAACAACATGGCCATCATTTTAGCGGGAGACCTTGATCCGGAAAAGACCATTGCCATGATTGACAAGTATTTTGGGAGTATGGAAAGAAAAGCTCTTGAACCTGTTGATATGCCCAGGGAAGCCCCCATTACAGAACCTAAAATAGCTGACGTAATGGGCAGCGAAGCAGAGTTTGAAATGGTAGCGTTTCGTCTGGACGGTGCAGGCTCAAAAGATGCATTGTACCTTGAATTGATGGATGGAATTTTGAGCAATGGAACAGCCGGTTTAATCGATCTGAACCTTAATCAAAGTCAAAAGGTGCTTCGCGCATATTCAAATCCCAGCATCAATGAAGACTACTCATGGTTGATAATGAATGGTCAACCAAGAGAGGGCCAGGAGTTGGAAGATGTTCGCACGTTACTATTAGCACAAATCGATAGCATCAAAAAAGGTCATTTTGAAGATTGGATGATCGATGCTGTTGTTCGAAAGTATAAGAAAGACCTGATGAGCCGAATGGAATACAATTCGGCCCGCGCCTATTTAATTTCCAATGCGTTTATTCTTGGAGAAGATTGGTCATCAATGGTTAATAAATATGATGAGATGGCAAAAATCTCAAAAGAATCAATGATTCAATGGGTCAACGAAACGTTCAACGACAATTATGTGGCAGTAAATAAGCGCATCGGTGAAAAAGATGTTCACAAAGTTGAAAAACCTGCGATTACCCCTGTTGAAATCAACCGCGAAGAGAACAGCGACTTTTTTACAAGTGTTGATACTATGGAATCAATGCGCTTGGAGCCTCAATTCATCGACTATGAAAAAACCATTCAAAAATCCAGAATAGGCAAAAAAGTGGACATGAATTATGTAAAAAATGAACTCAACGAACTTTATAGCCTTTATTATGTGCTTGATTTTGGTTCAAATCACGATAAAACTTTAGCCCTTGCTGTCGAATACTTACCGTACCTAGGCACAGAAGACATCTCGCCTTCAGAGGTTCAAAAAGAGTTGTTCAAATTGGGAGTCAGCTTTGATGTCTTTGCCTCAGATGATAAGGTTTATGTTCGTTTGAACGGACTGCAAGAAACTTTTCAGGAGGGAGTAACATTGTTTGAAAACATCCTCAAAAATGTTGTACAAGATCAATCCAGCTATGATGAAATGGTGCAAGGTATTTTAAAAAAACGCATGGATAAAAAATTGAGCAAGGCTCAAATCTTATTCAACGGAATGCGATCCTACGGACAATACGGATCAAAAAACCCTTTCAATGATGTATTGAGTAAATCAGAAATGGACACTACTGATCCCAGCAAATTGGTAGAATACCTCCATAATTTAACCAACTATGAGCACCGCATTTTATTTTATGGCCCTCAAGAGTTAAATAAGGTGGTAAGCATTTTAGAGAAGTCCCATGATCTGCCTGAAAAGTTCATTGCAACACCTGAAGAGAAGAAATATGAAGAAATCAGCACAGACAACAACAAAGTGTATTTCTGCGAATACGATATGGTTCAGGCCGAGTTGATGATGATGCATAGAGGCAATCTGTTCAATAAAGACATTATGGCTCAGTCAAAAATTTTCAACGAATATTTTGGGAGCGGATTAAGTTCAATTGTTTTTCAGGAAATCAGAGAGTCAAAGGCACTCGCCTATGCCTCTTACGCAGCCTACGTAGCTCCTTCTAAGGCAGACGAACATCATTATGTGCGGGGCTATATTGGAACACAAGTAAACAAGCTGGACGATGCTACTTCTGCCCTACTCGATTTGATGAGTAATCTACCAAAGGCAGAAAAACAATTCCAACAAGCTAAATTAAGTGCCCTAAAACAAATTGAAACCAACAGAACAACCGGAACAAGCATTTTATGGAGCTATGAAAGGGCACAAGATCTAGGACTAGACTACGATCTAAACAAGGAAGTTTATCCTGTTATTCAAGAAATTTCGTTTGATGATGTTCAATCCTTTTTTGACGAACACATCAAGGGTAAAACATACACTTATATGGTAATTGGTAAAAAAGAAGAAGTTGATATGAATGCCCTCGAAAAATTAGGCCCGGTAACTGAATTATCTCTAGAAGAAGTTTTTGGATATTAAACCATAAACAATACCTGAATCATTTCATAAGGAGGTGCAGAAGTTTACTTTTGTTCCTCCTTATTTTAGTTTATAACAGCAACAAAACGAACAGATGGCTAACAATCCACGAGTAATTTACACAAAGACAGACGAAGCACCAGCCCTGGCAACAGCCTCTTTTTTGCCAATCATTCAGCATTTTATTAAGTCAATTGGAATTGATGTTGAGTTGAAAGACATTTCCCTGGCGGGAAGAATCCTTTCTCAGTTTAATGACAACCTCACCGAAGACCAGCAAACTCAAGATGCATTGGCAGAACTTGGTGCACTGGTTAAAACACCAGAGGCCAACATCATCAAACTTCCGAATATCAGTGCTTCCATGCCGCAAATGAAAGCAGCTATCAATGAATTACAAAAACTTGGTTATTCAATTCCCGATTATCCGGATGAACCCAAAAACGAAAAAGAAGAAGATATAAAGTCACGTTATGATCGTGCTAAAGGCAGTGCTGTGAATCCTGTGCTAAGAGAAGGAAACTCTGACCGAAGGGCACCCAAAGCCGTAAAAGAATACGCAAAACAAAACCCCCATCGAATGGGTGCGTGGAGTTCAGAATCAAAGTCTCATGTGGCTAGTATGAGCCATGGTGATTTTTATGAAAGCGAGAAGTCAATTACAATTCCTAACGAAACATTGGTTGACATCATTTTTGAGTCAGCATCAGGAAAGAAGAACAACCTCAAGTCTGGTTTAAAGCTACTCAAAGGTGAAGTGATTGACACGGCTGTTATGAGCAGATCAGCACTTCAGGCGTTTCTCGCTGAAGAAATTGCCGATTCCAAAGAAAAAGACGTTTTGTTTTCTGTACATCTCAAGGCTACAATGATGAAGGTTTCAGACCCTATCCTTTTCGGCCACACGGTAAAAATGTACTATAAGCCCGTTTTTGATAAGTTTCAAAACACTTTTTCAGAGTTGGGTATTTCTCCGAACAATGGGTTAAAAGCATTGCTTGCAGAAGTTAATAAATTACCTGAAACGCAAAAATCTGAAATCATAAATCAAATCAATGCCTGCTATGAAAACGGTCCGGATCTGGCAATGGTAGATTCTGATCAGGGGATTACCAACTTGCATGTGCCAAGTGATGTGATTATTGACGCCTCCATGCCGGCTATGATTCGAAATTCGGGACAAATGTGGGACAAAAACGGTGCGTCAAAAGATACCAAAGCGGTTATTCCTGATCGCAGCTATGCGGGTGTTTACGATGAGTCCATCCGGTTTTGCAAAGAAAACGGTGCATTCGACCCTACTACCATGGGAAGCGTTTCAAATGTTGGACTAATGGCTCAAAAAGCAGAAGAATATGGATCTCATGATAAAACATTTGAGTTACCTGAAAGTGGAATTGTTAAGGTTGTAGATCAATCAGGTGATACTTTGATGGAACAAAAAGTGAAGGATGGTGACATATTTAGGATGTGTCAAGTAAAAGATGCTCCTATTCAAGATTGGGTGAAATTAGCTGTGAATAGAGCTAAATCTACCGGTAATCCAACCATCTTTTGGCTAGACGAGAAACGTGCTCATGACAGCGAGTTGATTAAAAAGGTTAACACCTACCTCCAACATCATGACATTGAGGGTCTGGATATTCAGATTATGGATCCACGAAAAGCGACAAGGTTTTCGATGGAACGCGCAAAAGCAGGAAAAGACACAATTTCTGTAACCGGAAATGTATTGCGGGATTACCTCACCGATCTGTTTCCGATTTTAGAAGTGGGTACAAGTGCTAAAATGCTATCAATAGTACCTTTAATGAATGGTGGTGGATTGTTTGAAACGGGCGCAGGGGGGTCCGCACCAAAGCACGTTCAGCAACTTGTAGAAGAGAACCATCTCAGATGGGATTCACTTGGGGAGTTTTTAGCATTAGCCGTTTCGTTAGAACATGTTGGCAATAAATATAACAATGAAAAAGCCCTCGTTATGGCTGAAACCCTTGATGAAGCGACCAGTAAACTTTTACTTACAAATAAGGCTCCCTCGCGAAAAGTGGGAGAATTAGACAATCGTGGCAGCCATTACTACCTTGCCTTATATTGGGCTGAGGCTTTAGTGACCCAACAGAAAGATGAAGACCTTGCCTCAGGATTTAACTCATTGCACAATGAGTTGAAGGCTAAAGAAGTTCAGATCAATAAAGAATTAATCGATGCACAAGGAAGTGCCGTTGATCTTGGTGGAT
>JBBDRU010000005.1:0-2246 GCA_040905305.1 Salibacteraceae bacterium
CATATTTTTCAAGGCCGTCGATCATGGAAAGGATGATAATCAGTGCCGAAACACCGATCGTAATGCCAATAACTGAAAGCAACGTGTGGAAAAAGTTGGTACGGATATTTTCAATGGCGTAAAGGATGGAATTATATATCGTTCTCAATATATCAGGCCGGATTATGGATTGAGGGATGAAACTATTTCAAATTTGATTTCAGTACGATAGGATTGTTAATTGGTTGCAATTGTAATACAAATCAGAATTTTAAGATAATAGAGAAGTACACTCATTTGGACGGCCAAGAGGTTGAAGAAGATGAAGAACCGGTTGGAGCATTGAATGGAATTGTCACTACTGTAGGCTACAATAGTGTTGTTTTCTATCAAACAACATTATTGTTTGGTAAAAAACATTTACCCAACTGGTGATGGTAGGCTGCATCGGGTATCTGATCGATTTTACTGGATTGGCTCTTTTCCCTGAATAGTTTGGGTCGACTACCATTTCCGATTTCATACATTTTCCATCTGCCATACTGTTTTATCAATCACAATGGTGGCTTTTTTGATTTTACTTTTCTTTTTCTTCCATCCGTTCATGAAGGAACTCTATAGTCAGGTTTTTAGAATTAGCGTATTGATTATCGCATCTCTTACCGCAATAATTCTTTTAGATAAACTGCCGTATGAACTGCTAAACAGATTGATTGAACTGATTCCTGAATTGATTTGAAATAAATTATCAAAATAATTGAACCTGATTCTTTTTGCCCCGACTATACAGACAGAATGAACAAATTCCCTGAACATATCAGCAGTGAACAACTGGTGGAGCAGTACCAAAACGGCAACAGGGATGCATTGAAGCTGTTGATAAAAATATTTCACCCCAAAATGACACGAACCATTCACTATTACACACAAAACCTTGAGCCGGCGGATGATCTGGCACAAGAGTGCTGGTATCACATTATTCGTCAGCTCGGGCAGGTTGATTTGAAAATCAGTTTTGATGCCTGGGCTCATACGATTGCAAAGAGAAAGGCGATCGATTGGATAAGGGAACAACAACATAGCAGAAAAATGGACAGGGAACTGTTGAACCAATCCGCTGAAGCTGATTACGGAAATAATGAAGGGCTGAGATCGATTAGCGATGACAAACAAACGAAACTAGCCGTGATTCAAACAGCCATTCAGAAGCTTCCGCATTCGCAGAAAATTGTACTCTCGATGTTTTATCTGGAAAATTTGAGTGTAAAAGAGATCGGCAATGTACTGGAAGTTTCAAACGGGACGGTGAAATCAAGGTTGTTTCATGCAAGAGAAAACCTGAAGAAAATCATATCAACATAAATGGAGAAATCTCATGAAAAAAGAAGAAATCGATCAACTCATCACAGAATCACTCAGTAAAGACGAAGCAGAATTTTACCAAAACCTGGAAGAACCCGGACTTTTTCGAAGCCTTGGAGAAATATACATGGGCAAGTTCGGCTGGATCGCATTTGCGATGTTAATAGTTAATATCATTGTAGTAGCCATTGCCTTCTACTGCGGATATAAGGTGTTCACTCTGGAAGGAACTGTGGAAATAATCCAGTATGGAATGGCAATGTTTCTCGCACTAATGTTTGCTTCCATGATCAAACTATGGCACTGGATGCAGATGGACAAAAATTCCCTGCTTCGTGAAATGAAACGCCTTGAATTCCAAGTGGCGGTGCTGATGGAAAAGAGATCGAAGTAATCTATGAGCTGATTGTCAGATGAGGAGCATGGCAAGCACTGTGATGAATCGTCTGTTTACAGAGAGATCGAATCACCACCTAAAACGCTAGGTGAAAGAAGAGTCTTACTTTAATGATAATATTATGGATGAATCGGGAACAATAGCTGTAGAAGTGTAGTAAATAATGTATATCCCCGATAAAAAATTAGCAGCAATCCGGTCAAAGAATGCTGCTAAATATCATCTACAGACGGCTATTACCCCATTTGCAAATAAAACTTACTTTTATCAAGTGGGATGTGCAATACGTATTACATCGTAATTTAACTACGTATTTATACGTAGATAAAATAATCAGGATTCCTGTTTTTCTTCTAATGCGTAGCGAACCAAAGCGGCTGTATTTTTGATTTCCAGCTTATTCATCAGGTTTGAACGATGCGTTTCTACAGTCCGCACACTGATATAGAGTCGTTTTGCAATCTCAGCGCTGGTGTACCCCTCAACGATTAACTTCAAAACTTCACGC
>JBBDRU010000006.1:0-13703 GCA_040905305.1 Salibacteraceae bacterium
TTATTAGCTATGAAAGCAAAACATCTTTTTGCTCTATTTATGGTGTCTTTCTTAGTCGCTTCTTGTGGCTACGAAAAATCATCCATAACAGGTTGGAACTATAACGATCCGGACAATGGTGGGTTCCAGAAATACCCATTTGAAGAACAGGAGACAGGCCCTAACCTGGTATTGGTAGAAGGCGGTACGTTTACAATGGGTCGTGTTGAACAGGACTTTATGTATGATTGGAACAACATCCCAAGAAGGGTAACCGTGTCTTCATTCTACATCGATCAAACAGAAATCAGCAACTTCCACTGGCTTGAATACCTATATTGGGTAAAGCGTGTATATGGTGTTGATTACCCTGAATTGTATAAAAAAGCTTTGCCCGATACTCTAGTGTGGCGGTCAAAACTAGCTTACAATGAGCCGTATGTAGATTATTACCTACGCCATCCTGCTTATCGTGATTATCCGGTTGTAGGAATAAACTGGTTGCAAGCCACTGATTTTTGCAGTTGGAGAACAGATAGGGTTAATGAGTACATCCTCATAAGAGAAGGTTTGCTAAATCACTATCCCGATCAAATAGGTGAAGACAACTTTAACACGGATGCTTATTTCGCCAACCAATACAATTCAGGAAAACGCATTGAAGGTTTGCCTAACTTAAACCAGAACAGCAGTGGATACCGAAACGTGAAAATGGAAGACGGAATCTTGCTTCCAAAATACCGTTTACCAACAGAAGCAGAATGGGAGTTTGCTGCCTTTGGCTTAATTGGCAACAGCATCGGTGAACGCGTGGTAGAACGAAGGTTGTATCCATGGAATGGTCATGCAGTTAGAAATCCTGATGAGGCATACATAGGAATGATGCTTGCAAACTTCAAACGAGGACGCGGTGACAACATGGGTGTTGCAGGAAAGTTAAATGACAACGCTGACATTACTGCACCTGTTTATTCTTATTGGCCAAATGATTACGGTTTGTATAATATGGCCGGAAATGTTAGCGAATGGGTAATGGATGTCTATCGACCTCTTTCTTTTGAGGATATGAATGATTTCAGACCATTTAGAGGAAACGTTTTCCAAACCAAAGCAAGGGATAACGAAGGATTATTATTGGACAAGTATGATATTCCCATTTATGACATTCCTGCATTGGCAGACTATCTCACCGATTTCCAGATGGAGGCTGAAAACACCATGAATGAAGGAGAGGCAGAGCTTTTATCCACGCTCATTGAACAAGCAGAAAGAGCAAAGCAAGAATTGGCTGACGATAATAAATATGAGGCCAACATTATTATTGTTGAAGAATCCATAGAAGCGATTAAAGGATCTGATGAGAACATTAAAACAGCTCCAGTATTGTTGAAAGATTACAGCTCTTACATTATCAGTCGTCCTGGCGAATTGCGCTACAGAGACACTAAAGTGGAAGAAAACATTGATCGTAGAAACTATAAACGATCTGATAACATTAATTACTTAGATGGTGATCCAAAATCACATCTCAACTCACTTAATTGGACAGGTTATTCTAATGAAGAAGGGCAAACTGAAACTGGAGATATGTATGTATATCCTGGTCAAGGTGGATCTGCAAGTGATTATGCCTCTTTAGTCAATGATCAAGCACGCGTATATAAAGGCGCTTCATACAATGATCGCGCATATTGGATGGTGCCCGGTACACGCAGGTTTTTGGACGAGCGACAAGCGCTACCGACATTAGGATTTAGATGCGCGATGGATCGCGTTGGAAGCCCTGTAGGACTTGGCGGTTCACGCTAATTTTGATGATTTTTAAAAAATTTAAAGGCTTCTTTTAGAAGCCTTTTTTATTTTGCAACAATGAAAATTTCTGATCTGTATGCAGCCTACTTAGGTAGTTCAGGCATTGCTACCGATACGCGGCAAATAAAGGCCAATCAACTTTTTTTGGCACTAAAGGGACCTTCCTTTAATGCAAATGACTTTATTCTGGAAGCTTTGGCATCAGGAGCTTCCTATGCTGTAGCAGACGAGCCACGACCAGAGTTTCAGAACAATGATCGCATTTTCATTTTTGATGATGCATTAGTGGCCATGCAAGACCTCGCTCGACTTCACCGATCCAAATTAAAAATACCTGTAATCGGCCTAACCGGAAGCAATGGTAAAACTACTTCAAAAGAACTGCTTCATGCTGCATTATCAGAGCAATATAAAACCTATTCCACATCGGGTAACTTGAACAACCACATCGGTGTTCCATTATCTATTCTAGCCATTCAGAAAGATCATGAAATCGCCATCATTGAAATGGGCGCAAACCACCGGAGTGAAATTGCCTTCTTATGTTCTATTTCTAAGCCTGATTATGGATTTATAACCAATATCGGATTGGCACATCTCGAAGGTTTCGGAGGGGAAGAAGGAGTTTACCTCGGTAAAAAAGAACTATTTGATTATATCCGGAATACTGACGGGAAGATATTCATAAACCTAGATGACGAAAAAGTTGTTCGCGCCAGTGAAGGGCATAAGGGCATTACTTATGGAAAAGGCAAAGGGGCACATTTCCAGGGAAGAGCAGAGGTTCATTCCGATTGTCTTAGTGTATATTGGTGGCGAGATAATGACCTTGAGGGACGAAAAATTGATACCCGTCTAACTGGTCTATATAATTTTAGCAATGTTATGGCAGCGGTTACCATAGCGCGATTTTTTGGAGTTTCAGATTCAAAAATCAACCATGGAATAAGTTCTTACAAACCGAATAACAACCGCTCACAAATTAAAAAAACAGAAAAGAACAATACGGTAATTGTTGATTGCTATAATGCGAACCCAAGCAGCATGTCAGCAGCCCTGGAAAATTTAAACGAACACAGCGGAGATAAAAAATGGGTAATCCTTGGTGATATGCTGGAAATTGGTGATTTAGCCAGGGTTAAGCATCAAGAAGTAGTCGATCAATTAACAGGTTTTCAATTCAATGCTTTGCTTGTTGGACCACTGTTTAAAAACACGAAGCACCCTACCGATAATGTTCAATATTTCAAATCAACACAGGAAGTTGCATCCTTCCTTAAGTTGAACCCTTTGACTGAGAGCACTATTCTTTTAAAAGGATCCAGAAAAATAAAGCTTGAACAATTACTCGAGTTCCTGTAATCTGATGATTTATTTACAGCCTGAGCTCTATTCCTCTAAAACAGACCGGCTGATTACGATCTTTTGAACTTCACTTGTTCCTTCATAGATCTGGGTAATCTTCGCATCTCTCATCAAACGCTCGACATGATATTCTTTAACAAAACCGTACCCTCCGTGCACTTGAACTGCCTCAACCGATGATTTCATAGCCGTTTCTGAGGCAAACAATTTAGCCATGGCACTAAACTTACCAAATGGCAGCCCCTGATCTTTTAACCATGCAGCTTTCAGACATAAAAGACGGGCAGCTTCAATTTCAGTGGCCATATCAGCCAATTTAAACGCCACAGCCTGGTGTTGGCTAATTGTTTTCCCAAAAGCCTTTCGCTCTTTTGAATACGCGATAGCGAGTTCCATCGATCCGGACGCTATACCTAAAGCTTGAGCTGCAATTCCTATTCGACCACCTTCCAATGTTCTCATGGCAAATTTGAAACCAAATCCATCTTCACCAATTCGGTTCTCTTTTGGCACTTTTACATCATTGAACATTAAAGTGTGTGTATCGGAGCCTCTGATACCTAGTTTATTCTCTTTGGCGCCTACCACAAAGCCCTCCATATCTCGTTCTACAATAAGGCAATTGATTCCTTTATGGCCTTTCTCAGGATCGGTTTGCGCTATTACCAAGTAAACGAATGCATTATTTCCGTTGGTAATCCAATTTTTTGTGCCATTCAACAAATAGTAGTCGCCTTTGTCTTCTGCCGTTGTGCGTTGAGATGTTGCGTCTGAGCCCGCTTCTGGTTCACTTAGACAAAATGCACCAATAAGCTCACCTTTAGCAAGAGGAACAAGGTATTTTTGTTTCTGTTCTTCAGTTCCATATTTTTCTAAACCCCAGCAAACCAAACTATTATTCACCGACATGCACACTGAAGAACTGGCATCTACTTTTGAAATTTCTTCCATAGCTAAAACATAGGACACGGTATCCATGCCTCCTCCACCATACTCAGGCGAAACCATCATCCCCATAAAACCAAGTTCCGCAAGCTGTTTTATTTCCTCTTTCGGAAATGTTTGCGTCTCATCCCGCTCGATTACTCCGGGCATCAATACATTCTGAGCAAAGTCTCTTGCAGCGTCTCTTACGGCTTTTTGCTCTTCAGTTAATTCAAATAACATCGTTCTATTTGGGTTTTCCTGTTAAACTTTGTGGTGGCGCACAAAAATAGCCTTTGAATTGAAATCAACAGCATATAGGGGAATAGGTTTAATGTGTGGAACATCCAGAGATGGGCTAGACGTTGCGGAAGTCATTATTCATGAGGAAAATGGACGTTTTTCATTTGAATTAATCGCAACAAACTGTTATGATTTAACAACTGGACTGAACCATAAACTCAAAGAAGCATCTTCGTTAAATGCTCTCGATTTAGCCTTATTAGATCGTGAAGTGGGAATTTTCATGGCCGACTGTGTCAACCATTTTCGGGAATACCACAAACTAAAACCTACTTTTATAGCGTCCCATGGAATCACCCTCTTCCATCAGCCGGGGCTAGGCATGACATTTCAACTTGGTCACGGTGGCGTTTTAGCAGCTAAAACAGGGCTAAGGGTGATCAACGACTTTAGAAGTCAAGATGTGGCGTTGGGGGGACAAGGAGCACCGCTGGTTCCTCTTTGTGATCAACTGCTCTTTAGCGAATATGATTTCACCCTGAACCTCGGTGGTTTTGCTAATATTTCTGTTTTGGGAGAACCCACCATTGGTTTCGACATAGGGCCATGCAACTTCCTGCTGAATCATATTTGCGAAATTTCTGAATTGGATTATGATGCTGGTGGAAAAATAGCCAAAGGGGGAACCATCGATAAGGCTTTTTTTGATTGCTTGAACTCTGCGAAATACTTTGATCGTGCACCGCCAAAATCTATGGGTGAAGAGTGGTTTAACCAACATCATCTGATGTTACTTGAGCAATTTGGCCACCTTTCTTTGGAGAATAAGCTTCGAACTGCTGTAGAGCACATTTCCTTTCAAATCTCCAAAACTCTTTGCCATAAAGGTGTTTGCTTGGTGAGTGGTGGTGGAGCGCATAACGACTTTCTCATTAGTCGAATCAAATCACTGAGTAAAACCACCATTGAAAAACCTCCAAAAAACATCATTGATTTTAAAGAGGCCATATGTTTTACCCTCTTGGGTTGCCTGCGTTTACAGAATAGAAACAATACCGAAAGCAGTGTTACGGGAGCCTCCAAATCGTGTTCTGCAGGAGCCGTTTATTTGCCATAAATCACAATTGATTTTTACTTCAACTTGCATTTGGCTTTTTATACATTTGCAGCCCTTTTTGATGGGTAAAAAAACTCGATATGAAAGATTTACTGGATAAGTTTGAGAACAAGACCCCTGAAGTTGTTTTTGAATGGAGCGATGCCGAAACGGAGGCCACAGGCTGGGTGGTGATCAACAGTTTGAGAGGTGGAGCAGCAGGAGGAGGAACAAGAATGAGAGTTGGCTTAGACAAACGAGAAGTAGAATCCTTAGCAAAGACCATGGAGGTCAAATTCACAGTTGCAGGCCCGCCCATTGGAGGCGCCAAATCTGGAATTAACTTCGACCCCAATGACCCGCGAAAAGATGGCGTTTTAAGGCGATGGTATAAAGCTGTTTACCCGCTTTTGAAAAACTATTATGGAACAGGTGGAGACCTCAACGTAGATGAAATTCATGAAGTAATACCCATCACCGAAGATTATGGCCTTTGGCACCCGCAAGAAGGCATTGTGAACGGTCACTTTCAACCTAACGCAGGATCTCATTTGAGAAAAGTCACCAACTTGAGAGAAGGAGTTTCGAAAGTATTGGACGACTCAACCTATTCACCTGAGCCATCGCGTAAATATGTGGTCGCTGATATGATTACCGGCTATGGTGTGTCAGAAGCCGTGCTTCACTACTATAAAATTTGGGGAAACAAAGACATCAGAGGCAAGAAAGTGATTATTCAAGGTTGGGGCAATGTAGGTTCAGCCGCTGCTTTTTACATGGCGCAGGCCGGAGCCAAAGTTGTTGGAATAATAGATCGTGCAGGAGGGCTGATCAATGAAGAAGGGTTCTCATTTGAACAAATCAAAGACCTATTCTTAAAAAAAGAAGGAAATGCGCTGCGAGCTGATCATTTAATCCCCTTTGAAAAAATCAACGCACAAATTTGGAGTCTGGGCGCTGAGGTCTTTTTGCCTTGTGCTGCATCCAGACTAATTACCCAGGCACAAGTAGATACCATGATTGATAATGGCCTTGAGGTGATTTCATCAGGTGCAAATGTCCCATTTGCCGATTCAGAAATCTTCTTTGGTCCTATTGGAGATCACGTGGATAATCAAATAAGCCTTATTCCCGACTTCATTGCAAACTGCGGAATGGCAAGAGTTTTCGCCTATTGCATGAGCGATGATTACCGAAAAGAAGACCAAGCCATTTTCAGTGATGCATCCAAAACAATTGCAGATGCATTGCAGCGTGTTCATGACAAATCCTCCTCTGACAAGAAAATTGCAAAAACAGCTTTTGAAATAGCCTTGCATCAGCTCGTTTAAGTAAGAAATGATATGAATCTTAAACTAAGCGACACCTTTTTAGGAAACACCCTAAGCGACTACTTATGGGTGCTTGGTGCGTTTGTGCTCGGCTTTATCTTTTTGCGATTCATCGTTCACCGAATAAGCAATTTAATCTTTAGGCTCACCACCAAGCAAACGCCAGGGTTGGACAAAGAAGAGCTCTACAAGCTAGTTTCAACCCCGCTAAAATGGTTGGTCATGCTGCTCATCGCCTACGTGAGTACTTCCCATATTGATTATCCGGCAGAGTGGGATATAGCTCCGCGAAATGAATTCGGTATTCGCATGGTGCTTAACCGGTTATACATTTGCTTTCTAATCATCATCATTACGTGGACTGCCCTTAAGCTGACCCGATTCATGGGAATTGTTTTGGCAGCAAAAGCCGAATTAACCGAATCGAAAACCGATGATCAGGTCATCGCCTTTCTTATTGAGATTGTCAAAATCATCATCATTACATTCGCCATTTTTATTTTTCTTGGTGCGGTTTTCAAGGTTGATATTGGTGCGCTCATCGCAGGACTTGGCATTGGCGGACTGGCACTTGCTTTGGCTGCTAAAGAAAGCCTTGAGAATTTATTGGCTTCATTTGTCATCTTCTTTGACAAGCCGTTTATTATTGGTGATCTGGTGCAAGTAAACGGAGTCATTGGCACGGTTGAAAAACTCGGTTTCAGAAGTACTCGCATTCGAACACTTGAAAAAAGTTACCTCACTTTACCAAACAGATTAATGATTGACAACGTATTGGACAACCTTTCAGAAAGAACTTTTCGAAGGGTAAATTTCAATATTGGTGTTACTTATGACACCACAGAAGATCAGTTAAAAAAGATCGTAAATGACATTCAGGAATACGTTGACGGTCATCCAAATACCAATCAAGACGGTGAAATCCACTTTATGGAGTTTGGAGCCAGCTCATTAGATATTATGGTACTGTATTACATAGACACCATGGACTGGGGAATTTACTTGAAAATCAAAGAAATAATCAATTTTGAAATCATGCGAATTGTTCAGCATCATGAAGCCGAGTTCGCTTTTCCTACTCAAACTATTCACTTAGAAAAACAATAAAACCCCATTCTTATGTATCTATTGATGGTTGTCGTTTTCATCCTTGGGTATCTCGCGATTGCTCTTGAACATCCCATAAAAATTGATAAGGCAGCCTCTGCCCTTTTAATCGGATCCATTACCTGGACCATCTTTGCCTTAGGTGCTGATCAGATCCTGGAAGGGAGCATTCTTTTTGAAAACTACCTTAGGGAGTACGCGCTTTTGAACGATGGTGCTCAAACCGATGCTCAACACTATATCACACATGAGCTCGGTCATCATCTTTCTGAAATTTCTGAAATTCTATTCTTCTTACTGGGCGCGATGACCATTGTGGAGATGATCGATGCGCATGAAGGTTTTGCTCTAATCACCAATAAAATCAACACCTCGAACAAAGTAAAATTGGTTTGGATATTAAGCGTTTTAACGTTCTTTTTATCCGCAGCTCTTGACAACCTTACCACAGCTATTGTAATGGCTGCCTTGCTCAAAAAGCTTATCAAAAGCAAAGAAGACCTATGGATATTTGCAGGTATGGTTATCATTTCTGCTAATGCAGGCGGAGCGTGGTCACCTATTGGAGACGTCACTACGATCATGCTTTGGATTGGAGGCCAGGTAACAGCAATCAACATCATAACTAAGTTATTCATTCCATCAGTTGTGGCCATGATTGTGCCATTGATCATTATGTCATTTACGTTGAAAGGTGACGTCCAAAGAAAACTAGGAATGGTTGATCGGGCTCATCTCGAAGACCGCACTTCTCCATTCGAACAGCGATTGGTTCTATTCCTGGGAATTGGAAGTTTGCTTTTTGTGCCGATATTTAAAACCATCACTCACCTTCCTCCTTATGTAGGCGTATTGTTAGGATTAGGAGTTTTATGGACAGTCACAGAACTTTTGCATAGATCAAAAAATACAGCAGATAAATCTAAATTAACCGTTATTGGTGTGCTTCAAAAGGTTGATACGCCCAGCGTGTTGTTTTTCTTAGGAATTTTAGCTGCTGTTGGATCATTGCAATCTGCAGGACACCTAAGAATAATGGCCTCTTTTCTCGAAGATACAATTGGAAACATGTATGCCATCAACCTTGTAATAGGCATTCTAAGCTCTATTGTTGATAACGTACCGCTAGTGGCTGGCGCCATGGGAATGTATGAACTACTCCCGGCCGGTGCCGCAGCGTTAGCCGGAACCGCCTACCCTGTTGATCATTCATTTTGGGAGTTTTTAGCTTATTGTGCTGGAACAGGAGGAAGCTGCTTGATCATTGGTTCTGCAGCAGGTGTTGCTGTAATGGGCATCTTAAACATCGATTTTATCTGGTATATGAAGAAAATAACTTTTCTCGCATTGATCGGTTATTTGAGTGGAGCTGCAGTATTTATCGCTATGGATATTTACATGCATTAAATTAACAGTGGTCTATTCACAATTAAGAAAAAGCATTGTACGTTGAGGATGGTAAGGACTTTACTTTAGTCTTTCAATTAATTCCAACGAATATGCTTTTAAACCTCCTTTTACAGATCACTACTTCTGAAACCACGGCAGCTGAAACCACGGAAGAAGTAGTTCCCCACGAAGAAACGCTGTCTGTGCTAGAACTCCTTGCAAGCGGTGGGTGGTACATCATGATCCCTTTGGCTATATTGTCCGTAGTGGCAATATATATTTTTATCG
Organism: Salibacteraceae bacterium; assembly: GCA_040905305.1. Lineage (GTDB taxonomy): Bacteria > Bacteroidota > Bacteroidia > Flavobacteriales_G > Salibacteraceae > SHAN690. The sequence goes on from JBBDRU010000006.1 coordinate 9,535, forward strand.
AACGGTTTTTAGCAATTCAAAAGGCAACAAAAGAAGACCCTCAATTCATGAATCAGATCAAAGATTTTATTCATGATGGAAAGATCGATGCGGCAAGTCATTTATGCAAGCAAACCGAGACCACATTTGCCAGAATGATTGAAAAAGGAGTAAAACGCATTGGTAAACCTCTGAGCGATATAAGCGCATCTGTAGAGAATGTTGCAAAATTGGAAGTATATAAACTCGAGGAAAGCCTATCTACATTAGCAACCATTGCCGGAGCCGCACCAATGATCGGCTTTTTAGGAACGGTAATCGGAATGATCGTAGTATTCCACGAAATGCGCATCAGCGATAGTGGTATAGAAATAGAACAACTTTCCGGAGGGATTATGCAAGCAATGGTTACCACAGTTGCGGGGCTGGTCATTGGCATCATCGCATACATTGCCTACAACGTCTTGGTTGCGAGAGTTGAAAAAGTGGTTTATAAAATGGAAGCGACTACCATAGAGTTTATGGACCTCCTTCAAGAACCTGCTGAAAAATGAGCATAAAATCTAGAAATAAGGTAAGCGTCAATTTCAATATGTCGAGCATGACAGACATCGTGTTTTTGTTGCTCATATTTTTTATCATTCTATCAACCCTGGTTTCACCCTATGGCGCCAAGGTCGACCTGCCCACGGGTAAAGCAAGAACCAAAGAGCATCCAAAAATTTCTGTTTCCATCAGCCCCGATTTAATTTACAGTATCGATGGCAATGAAGTCAGCAAATCTGAAATTGAAGGAATCTTAGTTCAGCGCAAAAGCGAAGTAGATAAACCAAGCATTGTCTTGCGCGTGGATCAAAAAGTGCCGACAGGCGAAACTGTAGGTTTTTTGAGCATCGCAAAAGAATATGGCTTTAGTGTCGTTATAGCTACTAAACCCAAGTAATGAACTTGTTCCACGACATAAATAAAAAACGCGGATTGATCGGCACCATTCTCTTTCATTTGGTGCTGTTGATCATTTTTATTTTTATGGGTCTTACCATCCCTGTGCCTATGCCGGAAGAAGAAGGACTACCTGTTCAACTTGATCTTGGAAACACCGATTTTGGCACGGGCGAAGAGCAGCCTCAAAGCACCAGTGAGCCGGATGTAACGGAGCCAATTTCAGAACCCGAACCTGTGGAGTCGAATCCTTCTGAAGCAGTGGAAGAATTGGCAACTCAAGATGCTGAATCTGCATTGTCGGCACCTGAAAAAACAGAAAGTAAAAAAGAAGTTGAGAAAAAACCGGAGTTGAATGAACGCTTAAAGAAAGTAATCCAAAGCAATCCATTTCAAACCAAGACCGACAACGACAGCAAGGGCGAAGGCGATACAGATCAACCTGGAGATCATGGAAAACCGGATGGCTCTCCAGAGGGATCATCGTTGAGTGGTGACAAAAGCGGTGGCGGAATTTCTCATAGTTTGGGAGGTCGTACATTTAAAGGCGCTCCACGAATCACTTCAAACACACAGGAAAGCGGACGAATTGTCGTTGAAATAGTGGTTGACCGACAAGGCAATGTCATTCGTGTAACCCCTGGAGGAAGAGGAACCACCATCAACAACGCCCAACTGATTAGAAAAGTGGTGGAGTCTGCTCGCAAGGCAAAGTTCACTCCGCGAGCAGATGCTCCTGAAGAACAAAGAGGAACGATGACCTACGAGTTTATTCTCGAATGACTTATCAGGAAGTAGTTGACTACCTTTTCAAGCAATTGCCGATGTATCAACGTGTCGGAAAGGCTGCTTACAAAGCAGACCTGGAATCTACCGTCCGGCTGATGTCTCAATTGGAAAACCCTGAACGCAGCTTCAAATGCATTCATGTAGGTGGCACGAATGGAAAGGGATCCGTTTCCCACTTACTGGCATCGATTTTTCAGGAAGCGGGTTATAAAACCGGGCTCTACACGTCTCCTCACCTCCTCGATTTTAGGGAAAGAATAAAAATCAACGGAGAAATGATCTCTGAAAATGAGGTAATCGATTTTGTTCAAATGCATCAAGCCAAATTTGAGTCGCTTCAGCTTTCTTTTTTTGAATGGACTGTAGGCCTGGCTTTTCATCAGTTCAGGGCACAGAAGGTAGATATTGCGATCATCGAAGTTGGCATGGGCGGGCGACTCGACTCAACCAATGTCATTGTCCCCGATTTATCCATCATCACCAACATTGGAAATGACCACAGCGATTTTTTAGGTGATACACTTGCAAAGATTGCACAAGAAAAAGCTGGCATCATTAAAGCGAAAACCCCTGTGATCATCGGTAAATCGCAACGTGAAACGGAAGGCGTATTCCGAAAAACCGCCCTGGCAAATGACGCCAACATCACCTTTGCAGACCAGCAGTTTCCAAGGGACATGCCTTCGTGTCCGTTAAAAGGTTCGTACCAGGCGGAGAATTTTCAAACTGTTTTGCTGGCTTGTGAAATACTGAAGGACTTGAACTGGAACATCGCACAGGAACACATCGACAAGGGTTTTGATCATGTGATCGAAAACACTGGCTTACGCGGACGATGGGAGCAGGTGCAAAGCAACCCAAAAGTAATCTGCGATGTGGGACACAATGCAGAAGGAATTAGCTTTGTTGTGGAACAACTGGAGCGCGAAAAAACAGGCACCCTCCACTTGATCCTCGGCTTTGTTTCGGATAAAGACGTCAAATCTGTGCTAAAACTTTTTCCCGCAGAGGCTCAGTTCTATCTAACCCAACCCTCGATTCCCAGAGCCATGCATATCGATCAGCTTGGCAAGATCGCAGACGAGCTCAACCTCACCTTTCAAACATTTGAGACCGTAAATTCAGCATACGATTCAGCCTTGAAGGCAACAGCAGAAAACGACACCTTGTTTATTGGAGGGAGCACCTTTGTGGTGGCGGATTTTTTATCTACACAGTAGTCTATTAAACTCTCTTCTATATTACTGACTTAGCACTAAAGTCAATCGAATACCATAGTGACTGTTCTGCTATCAATGGTTAAGAACTTCAGAAACACCACACCTATTTATCCGCAAAAAACCATGATTACGTATTTGCTCATAATGCGATTATTATCATGTACTAGTTGATTTTATGCTTATTTCAAACCAATGTCTTGCTTTTATATGATTCATATCATATTTTTAGCGCTAAACGCTACCTTCCTTTGCCCAAGTAAAATCAACCAACTATCAACATATCGATAATGACAATGAAAACAAACAAGATTAAATGGCTTCTAACTTTTATTGCCTCAGCAACGATTATCATCGGTTGCGGTAGCAATGATGAAAGTAGTAAGACAAAAACAGAACCGATGGACATATACACCACAAAAGAGCCCAAAAAGGCCAATCCATTTGGTGTCGGTCCAATTAAAGATGAAGTGGTTTTGTCAAAAATCAACCCCGAATTAGCAAAAGAGGGAGAAGCTATTTTCACGCAAATGTGCACCGCTTGCCACAAGATGGACAAGCGTCACGTGGGTCCGCCACTGAACGGAGTTATAGAAAGACGCAACCCCACATGGGTGATGAATATGATTCTGGATCCTGAGCAGATGGTGAAAGAAGATCCCGTGGCAAAAGCGTTGTTAGCCGAATATCTTTCTCCAATGGCCAACCAAAACCTGACCGAAGATCAGGCGCGTGCGGTATTGGAATACTTCAGACAATATGACCAACAAACCCCTTAAAATAATAACACTATGAAAACAATGAAAATATCAATACTAGCTTTGCTGACACTGGCTTTAAGTGCTTGTGGAGGCTCAAATCAAGGCAAAGGAAATTCCGGAGCCCTCAATTCAGACAACGCAGCGGAAGCCGTGTATGTAGCTCCCGGTGAGCACGATGAATTCTACGCATTTATGTCCGGAGGATTTAGCGGACAGGTTTCTGTAGTAGGCTTGCCATCAGGCAGAATGTTCAGAAGAATCCCCGTATTTTCTGTGGATGCCGAAAAAGGCTATGGATTTGACGAAGAATCCAAGGCAATGCTCAACACCACACATGGATTCATTCCGTGGGATGATTCGCATCACCCGAAACTTTCACAAACCGATGGCAAACATGACGGTAAATGGTTGTTTATCAATGGTAACAACACACCTCGAATCGCGCGCATTGATCTCACAACATTTGAAACGGTTGAGATAA
>JBBDRU010000007.1:0-2234 GCA_040905305.1 Salibacteraceae bacterium
AGCGATGGAGAAGAAGCTATCAAGGTGCGCACTGCTGTTAAAACGCTTCATGACAAGTATCCAAACATGGTGGTTGATGGAGAGTTGCAAGCAAATTTTGCCTTAAACGATGGCTTGGTTGGAGATATTTTTCCATTTTCGAAGCTTACAGGAAAGAAAGCAAATGTGTTGATATTCCCAAACCTCGCAGCAGGAAATATTGCTTATAAACTATTACAGGAAATGGGAGGGAGAGAAACCATCGGGCCTATTTTATTGGGAATGAACAAGCCTACTCATGTGTTGCAGTTAGGAAGCTCGCTACGCGAAATTGTGAACATGGTTACCATCTCAGTGGTGGACGCTCAAACACGCAAAAAGCAAGCTAAATGATCGAATATATAGCCGGAGAGTTTACCGAGAAAAAACCATCCTACATATGTGTTGAGTCATGCGGCCTAGGCTATCAAGTGCAGGTAAGTCTCAATACTTTTTCGGATGTGAAAGATCAATTTGAAGGAAAGTTGCTTACCCATTATTCCGTAAGTGTAGATGTACGCTCGGGAGAAAGTAAACACCAATTATTTGGTTTCTCTTCGAATCTTGAACGACAAATATTTCGACAGCTTATTTCCATTTCGGGTATAAGCTCGTCCATCGCAATGATGATTCTTTCATCATTTAAAGCTTCTGAATTTGAGTCTATTGTGATAAGCGGTGACTCAAAAACACTCACCGCAGTCAAGGGTATTGGACCAAAAGTGGCTCAGAAAATCATCACTGAACTAGGGGGTAAATTCGGTAAAGACGAAAAATTCTTAGACGAACCATCTAATACGGGCAATAGTTTGAGGCAAGAGGCGTTATCTGCTCTCAATGCATTAGGCTTTGATCGCGCGGCTTCGGTGAAGGTGATAAACGCCATTATGCAGAAGCCTGATGCACCGGAAAATGTAGAATCTTTAATCAAACATGCTCTGAAACAGCTCTGACGAATACGTATAATTTTTGAACCTCGCTTTCCTAAATAGAGCATTAGCACTGACTTGGGCATCAATATTGGTGCCCTTCCTGCTTTTTAGTCAGGAGGATACAGCTAAAAATGAATTGCTGTTTCCTTTTATGGACACATATGACCCATTGCAAGAGGACGACCGAAAGCTTTATGGCGGAAAACCAAGTGGTGTGGAAACGGAGATCGAGTATAATCCTGATAACGGAAACTACGAATACAGCCAAAAGTTTGGCAATATCAATTACCGTCCTCCTTCTTATCTGTCTTTTGATGAATATCAAGAATACCAGGCCAAAAAATCGATGAACGACTATTGGAAAGAGATTCAAAAAAACGCATCGGAAGAGGACGCTGCTGAAAGCGGAGATGTTGGTGGCAGTTTTCGACCGTCAATCAATGTGGAAGGCGAGGGTTTTGATCGGATTTTCGGAGGAAACACCATCGAAATAAGGCCAAACGGTTCTGCTGAATTGATTTTCGGGGTCAACAGCTCGAAAACTGAAAACCCTGCTATCCCGGTTAATCAGCGCAGGATAACCGTATTTGACTTTAGACAGAACATTCAGCTGAATGTGATCGGAAATATTGGAGACAAACTAAAAATTCAAACCAACTTTAATACTCAGGCCACCTTTGATTTTGAGAATCAAATGAAGTTGGAATACACAGGTTATGAAGACGAAATCATTCAAAAACTGGAGTTGGGTAACGTTTCATTGCCCTTGCAAAGTTCATTGATTTCCGGAAGTCAATCGTTGTTCGGGGTGAAATCAGAATTGAAATTTGGTCGATTAACGGTTACATCGGTTTATTCGCAACAGAAAAGTGAACGTCAACAAGTTAGAACTGAAGGTGGTGCGCAGGAAATAGAGTTTGAAGTAAAGGCAGATGAGTACGAAGGAAATAAGCATTATTTTCTGAGTCACTTCTTTCGGGATATTTACGAGCGAGCCCTTTCTAATGTGCCCATCATCAACTCCAGTGTAAACATTACCCGCGTGGAGGTTTGGGTAACCAATACCAACTTCAGCACTGAGCAAAACAGAAACATCATTGCTTTTCAGGATTTAGGTGAATCACGAAGAGTTTATAACCCCCAATTCGCGGGAGTCACCCCAAACCCGGATGGTAGATCCAAACCTGCTTCAAACGCTGCCAATGAAGTTTACTCAGCGGTTTATCGAGACACGCGGGTGAGGGAATTTACCAATGCCTCTCAAAGGTAAGAAGATCCTGATTT
>JBBDRU010000008.1:0-2230 GCA_040905305.1 Salibacteraceae bacterium
GCCATAGTCCTCGTACTGGGCGAAATAAGTGCTTTGACAGAATATTTTTTGGTGCACCATGCTTCACTTCATGATAGGACAAATAAAGAAGATCAAATTTTCCTTTAGTCTCACTTATTGTTACGATCTCATTCCAGACTTTGTCCAAATATCTGGCAAAACCCGAATGAAACCATACATCATCTTCAAGTATAAGAACGTACTCATGATCGCTAGCTGCAATTTGCTCCCAAACATTAATGTGTGATCGAGCAACCGCACACTCGGCTCTACTCATGCGAATAGGTTTGTTTAACTCAAGTTTCGAAGGAATAGTCAGTGGTTGTGGCTCGACAAAAAGTTGATCATAAAGTGTGTAAAACGGGTCAATTTTGATATCACTATTTGGCTCTTCCGTAAATTCATTAGCATCAACTGCGATATGTCGTTCAGTCATATTCAAGAGTCCCAGTCCTGAGGAATCTAATATGTGGTTAAGCTCTTGCTCCATCTTGGCCCAACGACTTTGTGCACGTTCAAGATTGATTACATAGATATTCTCGATTCGGTGGAGTTTTTTTTCACTTTTGACTCCGAATGCTTGGCACTTCTTTCTAGGCATAAGGCTTCGAAGATTTAGCCAGAACCTAAAGATGTAGCTAACAATTGCTGGTTGTCTTGGCAACAAGTTCATCACTTCCCTTTTTGTCTTCAGACACCGTAGGCTTGCTGATTCGAAAGCCTCCAGTTTCTTTTATCATTTCGATAGCTTAACGGCCACTTACTTGTAGAGGTTTCCTCCCAATCATGCAGAACCAGCATTGTCTCTTCTGGGTACTTTTCCTTAGAAATCACGTCAACTATTGATTGAGTAAGAATACCAGGACCGGTTGTTGCCTGAACTTCGGGTAACTCTTGTACTGACTCAAGTGCATTTGTGGCGTTAAGCAGTACACGCTCCACTATAGGATGGCTCCGAGTCGCGATTAAGGGTGTAGTATTGAAGTAAAAAATCCAGCTCATTTTGTCTGCACCAGGATTAACAAAATCAGATGGGGAAACCATTTGAGCAGTTTCAATATCATAGCAGAATGGTTGAAGCTTTAGTCTCCCATCTTCAAAGAGGTAATCGATTGATGTTCCATGATAGACGTCATCAGCATCTATATAAAATCCTCCTTTCGTAAAAATGTAACTGTAACGGAAATAGTCTGATTTCATTGATGGGTGATAGCACTTATCAAATGCACTCTTATACCTCGAACCTAAATTTGTACTGATAAATTCTCTAGCGGTATCTTCATTGAAAACCTGAAGTTCGAATCCTGACTGTTCAAGTTTCCTCCAGGACTCCATACACTCTTTAACGTCTTGTGGTAGTCGGTTAGGATCATCCCAGAATTGCACTATACGTTTTGGAATTTTGTCTAAGTAATCCTTCCGTATTTGATTTGGTTCATTGTAGCCTTGGACAAATTTTCGGACGAAATTTGAACGCGCTCGCTCTTTCTTTGTCAGTGGGTCTTCTTTATGAGTATGTTTAACATTCATAATTTCTATTCAATAAGTTAGTCCTTCAAATGATATTGAAGATATACTTCGGATTAATAGTTACGTTTCTCATTATTACACACAACATCGGCATATCACCAACTCTATTAAGTTTATCCTTGCTTCGTACACAATTTTTATTCAGGTTATTCTCAAAATATTGAGGATAAAATGATAAAATCGGTGTTAATATCAAAGCTTGAACATCGTCTTACGCAGAAGTAATCAGAAAAGTAAACCGTTGAGGTTTATGTGAGTGCAGTTGTTGATTGTTGATGCCTGAAATGCTTTATATGATGAGGCTCATAAGATATGTCCTCTGCGGAACCCTAAACACGAGATCCTGATCCGCATCAGGTTGACCAATGGGTGGAGTTGCCAGGTCTGCCATGCCCAAAAATCTGCCTACGGAATCATCCTTGAATAAATCCATCCGTGTATGAAAATCGTCTCGTGTTAAAAGCCGGAATCTCAACCGACCCGTTTCTTGTCCACTCAGGAAATATTTCATCTTTGTATTTTAATCGATAGGTGTAGTATCTGCGAAAATGAGCCGCAACGTGCCGCAGCTTAGAAACGTGTGGATTTCGGAACACTTACTTATTCGCGTGCATTTTACAGTCCCGATCCCACGGATCCCTTTTCGCTTCGCGTTCAAAAAATGAGCACTTCTAACTTTTTCCATTTCACTCTCATGCTT
>JBBDRU010000009.1:0-13397 GCA_040905305.1 Salibacteraceae bacterium
AAGCCTATGGGCATTACCCTGTATTTGTGAGCTTGCGCGGGGCTTAGCTTTTGCACTATTTCTATAGGGATGGTTTCTATCATCGAATCGGTATTCATTTTAGCTTAGTAAGAAACTCCAAATAAAATATTGACATTTCCCTTCAAAAGCCAGAATCGGTATCAGCCACACTCCTATCAATCCAGCCAAAGGGATGGTTTCTTTTTTTTGATATTGACTTATCGCAAAACCAGCCAGAATACTAAAAACAAACCCTGAGGTCATTGCCAATATATATAGTGTAGCATCAAACAAAGGACTGACCGCCACAAGCATCATCCAGTCACCTGTTCCCATTGCATCAGAAAGATTTAGCCTCCTAACATACTTAGCATATAAAAAGACAGAAGCAAACAAAAACGCCAACCATCCAAACTTCGCCATGAAAGTCGTGAATAAAATTCCGCCTTCCACCTCTATGGATCTTAGCAGACAAAGAATAAAAAGGGAAATAATTTGCCATAAATATACCTGCCTACGTCTCAAATCCACATAGAAAACAGATAAACATAAAAGGCAAACTAAAACTAACATATCAGTCTTTTATCACCTCTTTTAGTTCCTGCTGATGATTGATTTGCCATTTATTATAATTTCCATCTCCATCAAAATCTGTTATTGAGGTGGCTGTCGCAACAAACTCACTGTTGCTTGACTTAACTATCTCAACCCTATAATTTGCATTCCCATCTTCATCAACGAGTTTCGCGTGCTCAAAACCTAACTCCTCGAAAGAATCGGAATACTTTGAGTGAACGAAAAAATAAGACCGCTGCAATGTGTATAAATGATTGAGTTGCAGTTTTGCTTCTTGTGCTTTAGCCTCAGCAATTTTAGGTAAGAAATTTGGCAGTGCGATCAACACCAATATTCCCATTATTACAAGGACAACGAGCAGTTCTGTTAAAGAAAAAGCCTTAAATGATTTGTTCAGGGTTCTTTTCATTGGTTTAGGGTTTTCTAGAGTGTTTTCAAAGAAGTAATGAATGTTATCAACCCGAACTAGCTCATTGGCTAATTTCATTATTTAGAACGATTCTAAATTAACTTCTCAACCCCCTCTTTTCCTATTAGTTAAAAAAACCTAAAAATATTGTCTTGGAAAGCGCGTTGAATGAATCTAACTAATTGGTTAGAATTGAATTCTAAACGAATTGAGAAGTGTGCGTTGAGGTAAGTTTTTGATGAGTCTAGATTGCGTCAGCTTAGTTGATTTCTTTACCAAACCCAACGCACCATTCTTTGAATGCAATGGAAGGTATAAACTCAATTGATAGGTTGCGGATAGCGCTCATTGACTCCAATGACTTGGTTATCGAAGGATACAAGAGACTACTGTCTTCGCGTTCAACTCATCTAATTGTGTATCACTCGTCAGGTACTAGCGAACTCTTGAGTTTGTTTGATGAGATTAATCCAGATGTTGTGATCATAGACTTCAATGCACATGACCTTGATGCTTTGGAGTTTTTAGACAACCTGTCAGAAAGGTCTATAATGACAAAAGTAATCGTGTCAGGGTCTATATATCCACCTGCCTTAATAAAGCAACTACTAAAAAAAGGTGCGTACACCTATTTTCTTAAAAATGATACAAACTCAGACGAGTTTATTTCTATATTAGAAAAAGCTCGAGAAAATAAACCATGTTATACATCGATTGTAACTAAAGAAATTGTTTTACAAGTATTCTCCGGGCATTTCTCATCCCTGAACATACCGGAATTGAGTACTAGAGAAGTTGACATCCTGATCCTGCTTTGTCATGGTAGAACAAGGGATCAAATTAGTGTGGAGCTATTTATTTCTCCACACACGGTAAAATACCATATTCAAAACATTCTAAACAAAACCGAGCTTTCAACCGTCTTGGAACTGGTAACCGTATTCATGTTAAGGCAATGGTTTCCAATTATTAAATATAGATTCAAAATTTGGCAGATAACAAGTGATTTGCCAAAAACTTAATTGAATTTATTTCAAACCCGAACTTAGCTCAAAAAGAGGCAAATACATTGAAATCAATATAAATCCAACGGCAGCCCCAATAAAAATTATTAGAACTGGCTCAAGAACATTGGTAAGCAGAGATGATCGATATTTCACCTCTGCATCATATTGATCCCTTAACTGTGAAAAGACTATATCCAGCTTATTCACTTCTTCACCCATCTTTATTAGTGCAACCATTTTTTTAGGGTAAAAGGACTCCTTATGAAACATTGAATGCAAAGAATTACCAGCGAGGATACCACCTTCTGCTCTATCCAGGCTTGCTTCTATTGGATAAAACTGAACCATTCCCTTTACAAGAACCAGTGATTGTAGTAAGGGATATTTTGAAGAAATCAACAAATGCATTGCAGATGCAAACCGAGCCAACATTGCCGATTTTACAATATCCCCAAAAAAAGGCAACCCAATAACCAACTGACTTCTATACTTTCTAAATAAAATATTATTTCTAAGCACATGAGCTGTAGTTAGAATGATTACCAACAACAAAAGAATGAACATAAAATAATTTGACATAGCATCAGCCATTCGAATAACCGTTTTGGTCATCCATGGCAGATCACTTCCAAATCTCTTAAAAACATCTTCAAACATCGGCACGACAACCTGTAGCATAAAACCAACAGCTCCCAATGAGGTAACAAGCACAAGAATTGGATACGAAAGAGCTCCAATGATTTGTCTTCGTTGCTCCGTTTTTGTCTTAAAGTATTTTGCAAGCTGATTTAGCACATTAACCAAATTACCGGACTCCTCCCCTATTAAAATATTCTGATATTCATATGCGCTAAAACCCGCTTCATTCATCAAGGCTTTTGACAACGGTGAACCTGTAATCACAGCTTCTTTAATCCTAGTAAAAAGAGCTTTATTTTTTTTTGATGCAATATCCCCTACATAAATATCAAGCGAACTCCTTATGTCCATGCCTGCCGAAAGCATCATAAACAACTCTCCATAAAATTCCTCCTTTGTTTTGTTACTTATTGAATGCTTAAATATGCCAACATCAAAATCAACCAAAACTTTATTGGCTGTAGCCGTCTTCTCCTTTGGTTCTAGAAGCTTCTCTTGCTTATTTTTTATTTTATCTACTGGGATCTGCATCTTGATATATTAAATTTTCACATGAGTAGCGCTTTATGAGCTTATAAATACTATTTTTTCTTCGGAGTGTAATTGTGTCAATCCGCTTTTGACTATCTCTATATGAAATTGATAATATATCAAAATCACTTGCAATATAATCAACATGATTTCCAATCTTTCTCTCAACTAGAGAATCAAAGTTGTAAATGACTTCTGTGTTGGATATAGTTAAAACAATAGAACTATCAATGTCAATTGTGACGCTTCTACAATTCATAAAATCTCTCTCAAAAATTGCAATAACTGAGTTCGATTCTCCCGACTCATTGACAATTTTCACCAGTTCCTGTGTACTTTTCATTATGTGACTATAGAACACATAAATACCACCAATTACAAAAGATCCTATAACAAGAGCTACTGCGATTTCTAATATCGTATATGCAGGCAACCTATTATTTCTTAAGAACCAATCCATACCTCGAACATATTGTATCTCCCTTCTCATTTACAGCCGTTGCAATTACTCTGTCAACATCATGGTGAATGCGTTGAACCACAAGCATAACCTCAAAACGATCGCTATGTTCTATTTTACCGGTAACCACTGCTAGTTCGCAATAAATCTCAGCCTCAATTTCAAGGTTATCCTTTAGGGCACCATAAGCATTATCAAACAACAGGAGAGTCAAAGCCCCCAGCAATGAAATTATTACCAATGAAACTAAACTCTCAATGAGTGTTCCAGCCTGTAATTGTTTTTTTAGTTTAACCATTTAACTACTTCTCTTTGTCCGACATTTGTAATTGCCACAGGGAAAACATAATCTTGATGAAGTGAAATAACATCTATCGTAGCGTCTAAAAGGTGGTTTTCATAAACCGATGATGCGGTCTTAAGAATCAATTTAGAGGCATAAACAGTACCTTCCACATGCCCTTTGAGTTCTAAACTATTGTTAGAATATATTAACCCTGTAACCTTAGCTTCATCTTCGACAGATAACACCGTATTCGACCTGTTGAATGTGAAAGGGTCATCTAAGATCACCAATCCATTTACTGTGCTATAAGAGTGTAAACGTATATAGCCCCCGCCTGACGGAGACTTCTTTTTTAAATGTAGCAATGAGGGATATTTTAAAACTGCACCTTCTTCTAATATGATCGAGTCAGAAGCAAAAACTTGAATATTCCCTGAAAAACCACTTTTGATTCTGACTTCCGGAGCTTGAAATATAACATCGCGAGCCTTTACGCTCGAGTCGATAACTATTGGATGCTCCGCATAAATCACTATCTTCCCACTCCAATCGGCTTTCTCCAAAAGTTGTATTGTAACATTTATTACTTTTTGATTATTCCAAAACGAATTACTTCGCTCAAATACATCCTTAAGTGTGTCTCCGAAATCTTGGTTCTGACTATTCACAAAATTACTATCCAGTAACTCCTTTACCTGAGGTAATTTACGACTTGAAGCACCTTTTTCACCGTGAATAAGGGTTTGCCCTGAATATGTTACTCCTTCAATATACCCTCTTTTTACACCCGACTTTGGAATCAAGCAGTTGCCTCTAATCAATGCGTTGCCGCATAAAGATAATGGTCGGTTCTGATCCGCCAAAACCAGTGCCAATCTTTCCGATTTATTACTCATCCCTATCAACATAATGGTTTTAAGAGAGTCAATACTGTTTCTAACATTCACCCCACAAAGCTCAAACATACCCCAATGTTGGCGCAAAACGAAAATGCTGTCAGTAGATGATGCTAACAAGCCAAACCTTTCTGAGGCACCAAATTTAATGTCTGGGTCGTCACAAAGCAGGTAGTCTATTGCACTTCTTGTGTTCCAAACCAAAGAATGTTTTAGTTCATCAAAATGCCGCTTCTTAATTGACGTCTCAATAAACATTATCAGAATCAATGAAACCGTAGCAAAAATGATCGTCAGAATTATTGCAAAATATAGCGACCCGGCTTTAAGCTTGATGTTAATGAAGTTATTCATCCGACTCATCATCCGTTTCTATTTGCCTCTTTAATATTTTATTGAGTCTTTTCCTTTCCTTTCTTCCGGTCTTTTGAGGGTTTGACTCAGCTTTCTCAAGATCATCATGGGATTCTTCATCATCTGAACTTGTTGAGGCTTCAACTTTATAACCTCGTTTATACTTCTCGACACCAATTAACTCACCTTCAACATATCTGAATGATTTTCCATGTTTTTCTCCAAACCTATACCTGGCTTTCTCAATTAAATCTCCTTTTTTCGAAAACTTTAAAAACTTCCCTCTCAGTAAACCATGGCGATACCTGCCAAGAACTGCTATCATCCCATTGTCATGCCAATAGAACCACTTGCCTACCTTTAGCCCCTTTCGCATTTTCCCTTTTGCCCTAAGGTTTTTATTCAAGTGGTACTCAGTGTAGGTTCCATGAAGTAATTTACCACCAGAGCCTCCTCTTGTTTTCATTACTTTATTAGATCGGTACCAATAGTAATCCCTATTATCCAGCTTAAACAAGGGTTTTACTTTTTGGCTAATCTCAAAATTCCTAGTAAAGCTGTCTTCATTTACAATCAAGGCGGCTGCATATGGATCCATCTTTTGAGATAGCGCTGCGCAACATACCAAGTTCAAAAAAAGAAAATACTTAAGAGGTCTACCTGTATTCATATTCTTTGCTCTGTTAATTTCAATTTTACCCAGATAGGAGGTAAAAGCACCTATCTAACTAGCTAGTTCAACAGAAGAAAGGGTTGCTGTTTTTGATACACATCAGATCAAACCTATCTAAATGGTTAGTCAAAACTTGCAAGCACCCTTACGGAAATTAGTTGTATAGACCGTTTCCGTTTTTTACAGTTCAATCCTGAGCTCTTAAAGTCGAACCTTTGATATTAAATATTGGCATATTACCGATTCTGCCAACTATCAGAACGCATCATAGTCGGTCTGAGTCAGGCACGGTATGCTCCCCAAAAAGAAAAAACAAAGCAACATGCAGGAAGTCAATTTGATGCCAAAATATAGTGTTTTATTAAAGCACCTGAAAAACACAAGGCTCACAGGCAAAGTTTGCACCACTGCATTTCGAACTTTTCAAGGGCTTCTGAACCCCCAGCTGCCGAGCGAAACGAAGTTCAGCGAAGCTAATCCCTTCGCGTGGTGATCGTAAAACAATCAGACTCTGACTGAAAGGTTAAGCTTCCTTTAAGACGTTGCACAATCCCCACATTTATCCCACCTTTGCCCACATTTTCAAACAAATTCGTTCAGTTCACTCGAGTGAATTACGGGCTTGTTTTATAATTGATTTACAAATAGAAAACACTAGAATATGCCAAAAGGAATTTATCAGATCCCCTACCCTGCCAACGAACCGATCAATAGTTACGCACCTGGCACACCCGAATTAAAATCATTGCTTGCAAAATACAAGGAGATGTATAATCAGGAGCCCATTGATGTGCCCATGTATATCGGAAACGAACAGGTGCGCACCAACAATAAAAAGAAAATGGCTCCACCCCATGATCATGCTAAGGTGTTGGGGCACTTTAACTATGGTGATAAATCTCATACTCAGGCTGCGATTGATGCTGCCTTAGTGGCTAAAAAAGACTGGGCAAACTTACCCTGGGAGCATCGTGCAAGCATTTTCCTCAAAGCAGCAGACCTCATCGCAGGGCCATATCGTGATAAAATCAATGCAGCTACCATGCTGGCTCAATCAAAAAACGTGTTTCAAACCGAGATCGATGCAGCATGCGAGTTGATCGACTTTTTGCGCTTCAACGTTTACTACATGCAAGAGATTTACTCAAATCAACCCGACTCATCTGATGGCGTTTGGAACCGCACGGAATACCGTCCCCTGGAAGGTTTTGTCTTTGCCATTTCACCATTCAACTTTACTGCCATTGCTGGAAACCTGCCTTCATCGGCTGCACTCATGGGTAATACGGTGGTTTGGAAACCAGCTGACAGTCAGGTTTATTCTGCACAAGTGATCATGGAGGTTTTTATTGAAGCTGGATTACCTGCGGGCGTTATCAATATGATTACGGTGGATGGTCCTGATGCAGGTGATGTGATTTTTAAGCATAAAGATTTTGCGGGACTGCACTTTACAGGAAGCACAGGCGTTTTTCAACACTTATGGAAGGAAATCGGGAATAACATCAGTAATTACCGCACCTATCCTCGCATTGTTGGCGAAACCGGTGGCAAGGATTTTATCATGGTTCATCCAAGTGCTCGTCCACAACAAGTGGCCACGGCCATTTCGCGCGGTGCATTCGAATTTCAAGGACAAAAATGCTCTGCAGCATCACGGGCTTACATTCCAACGAGCATGTGGGATGCAGTAAAAACATCCGTAATTAAAGATGTAAAGTCATTTAAAATGGGTTCTCCAGAAGACACACGAAACTTCATCACTGCAGTGATCGATGAGCGGGCATTTGACAAAATTTCTGGCTATATTGATTACATCAAAGAACAAAAAGACGCTGAAATAATCGTTGGTGGTGGATACGACAAAAGCAAAGGTTACTTTATTGAACCCACTGTTGTAGTCACAAGCAACCCGAACTTCCGCACGATGGAAGAAGAGATATTTGGACCGGTAATGACCATTTACGTTTACGAAGACGATACCTTTTTAGAAACAATGGAGTTACTTAACGAAACATCTCCCTACGCGCTTACGGGTAGCATTTTCTCTCAGGATCGTTACGCTATAGATCTTGCATGTAAAACGTTGTCTGACGCGGCAGGAAACTTTTACATCAACGACAAACCTACCGGAGCTGTGGTAAACCAACAACCGTTTGGGGGTGCCCGCGGATCGGGAACCAACGATAAAGCCGGCTCTCAATGGAACCTGACACGCTGGGTAAGCATGCGCACTATCAAAGAAACCTTTGTGACGCCCACCGATTATCGATATCCTTTCCTCGGCTAAGCCATTGAAGTACTACAAATCTTAATTCAAAAAGCCTGCATTCAAATAAAACGAATGCGGGCTTTTTAATGAACTGCTCAATATCCATCGTACTCATGCGCAACATCATGTTTTCGCTATTTGATTTCAATTTGAAGTGAATAGTTTCGCCAGATGATTTCTGCAAAATTCAAAGAACTTACTGAGCTGACGGGTTATCTGCAAAAGCTCCTGGAATCAAAGCTCTGGCTAAAGATTTTAGTTGGCATGTTCTTAGGTGTGATCGCAGGTATCATGATCGCTCCGAAAACCGGATGGGTACCGATTTCTTGGTCAGCTAACCTTTCCGGATGGCTCGGTTTCCCGGGCGCATTATTCATCAAATTGGTGCAGATGGTGATGATCCCATTGATTTTCTCTTCGATTATCACAGGTATTGCAAGCAATACAGACACCGAAAAACTAAAAAAAGTCGGTTTAAACCTTGTACTTTATTTTATCGGAACCACCATTGTGGCCGTGAGTATTGGTCTTTCACTCACCAACCTCATCAAACCCGGAAATTATTTTGAACAACGAGAAATGCCCACAACAACAAATGTTGAGACTGGTGAGGTTAAAAGCGGGCTGCCTTCCATCGGTGAAATTCCAGACGTGATTACCAATCTTTTACCAACGAACCCAATGGCAAGCATAGTGACAGGTGAAATGTTGAGCATTGTTCTGTTCACCATCATCATCGGCATCGCAATTACATTCATGGATCAAAAAAACAAAACCCCAATCATCAGCCTGCTTTCTTCAGTTCAGGAAATCTGCATGACAATCGTGCGCTGGGCAATGGAAATTGCGCCTTATGCAGTTTTTGGCCTCATGGCACAGTTGGTGCTAACGGTCGGGCTCTCAAGCATCATTGGTTTAGGTATGTTTATGCTGACAGTTTTGGCGGGGTTGGTTGCGCTCTTGATCTTCTATTTGATTGTTTTATTGGTTGTTGTTAGAAAATCGCCATTTACGTTTATCAAACAAGTAAAAGATGTGCAATTGCTGGCCTTTTCAACAGCGAGCTCAGCAGCTGTAATGCCATTGAGTATGAAAGTAGCCATCGAAAAACTGAAGGTGAGTAAGTTTATCTCAAAGTTTATCATTCCAATAGGTGCTACAGTAAACATGGATGGAACCGCTCTTTTTCAATGCGCTTCCATTCTATTTATTTCTCAGGTTTATGGGATGCAATTTGATGTAGCCGCGCTCACCTTGATCATGTTTACCATTGTTGCCGCTTCTATTGGAACACCGGCCATTCCCGGTGGAGGAATTATCATCATGGCTTCAGTGCTCGAAGGAACCGGGTTGCCCGCAGAAGGCATCATGATGTTGATCGGTATAGACCGCATCATGGGAATGTTTCGAACGGCTGTAAACGTTACCGGAGACCTTACTGCATGCCTTGTATTTGATAAGTGGTTTGGACAAAACTCAAACGAGGAAACTGAATTAGAAGCTGCTCCAAATTAATCTTACTGGGGCAGGTCTTTTTTGATTCCCATGTCCATTTGCGTGGCCAATTCGGTGATCCTGTCTCCTAATTTTTCAAGCAATTCTTGAAACTCAGATATTGGGCCCACGCCACCTTGAAGCTCAAGACTCAAATTATAATCATAAGGGTCAGGGATGGCCTTAGCCCCCTCTTCAATATCAGAAATCAATACTTTTATGATTGCGGCCTCTTCCTCATCGAATTCTTCAAAAATTTCCAAAAGCGAAGTTCCCTCAACGTACGAACTGTCTGTTCGTCCATATTTTCCATTCAGCAAGCTTTTCATTCCCATGACATTGTAATAGATATCTCGATGGGTATTATCACTAAATGTAGATTCTTCCATATTTGGCAATCCAGCATTAAAGGCCTCTAAAATACGATTCCTACCTAGTTCATACTGGCTAAAATAGACCAACCCTGTGATGGCAAGTCGGGTTGATTTGCGTTCGCTGAAGGCAGCAAACTCTTTTCGGTAATTATTTGCCCCGCTTTTCCATGCATCAGCAACCTCTTTTAAATCGATCACTAATCGATCAACAACAGACCTCAACATTTCCCGTCTCCTCGTTTTAATCAACGAATCTGACTCAGTCAACACATAATCCTGAAATGAGCGGTCACCACTGGCCTGATTAACAACATTTCGGTCATCTTCTCCCCAGAGCAAAAACTCAGTAACATGGTATCCCAATGTCATGTAACGCGGATGATCACGCTGATGTAAATCGACCAGCTTTTGTGCAGTAAGCTTGGGGATTTCATTGGTATCATAAATAATCCCGGAACCTAAACTATCTGATAAATAATCCAAATATGCAGGTGCAAAATCCCATCCATTGATACTATGTTTTAAAGACTCAATTGGACCAAACGCCCCAGTGAGTATTTCTGATTGGCTGTATGGAATATGTGCCAAAACCCATTGATCTCGGCATGATTGTAAAAGTGCAGCGCTCGGTGCATCGAGAAAAGCATCAACGGTTAGTTGAAGGTTCAGCGCCTCGTTGTATGCATCTTGATACATCGCAAAAGCCATGTCGTCATAAAAATCTTGAAATTCCCCTTTCAACTGATTGGTAATTGCTTCGTATTCGCAAGAACCATCATCCATTTCTGCCGCATCATTATAGTTTGAGGCGCTTGGATCTGTGCAGCCCTTTTTCTTGCACGAACCAAAAGAAAGAGAAGTCAGCAATAGCAAGACTGGCAATCGGAATAGAGCTAAATTCATTTTCATAGTTGTGCCAAAGTAACACAAGAAAAACAATATGAAGCGAAGTGAATTTATAAAAAGGAGGAGCGAAGCGAAGTAATTTCTAACCCTATCGAACCATCCGCCTCGTCCTCCTTTTATGACCAATTAAATTGACTTAACAGCAACTGTTCTCAAACCGTTGGTTCAAATCTATACTAAATAATGAAACACAGCAGGCCGATGGTATGGATAATTTCGTTTTTAACCAGTTACCAACCAACAAAATGAACACAGATCCTCTACTTCATTGAAGTAACGGACAAAGCACAACCATCAATCATTGGTTTTCAAATCTTCTAATTCCATCCATCTGAGCATTTTCTCATCCAGTAATCTGGAAACCTCGGCCAGTTCCTCGCCCGTCTTTTGAAGGGTTTCATAGTCAACATCAGCTTGCTGGAGTTGCTTTTCAATGGTAGCCTTTTTCTTCTCAAGCTGAGGCATATCTTTCTCGAGCTGCTCTAGTTCAAATTTGTGTTTATAGCTTAATTTCTGAATGGGCTCCGCTTTAGGGGGTGCTTTTTGCTCAGCACTTTCTCTTTTTTTATCAACCTTTTGTGATTGTTCAATTTGCTTTTGTTCTTCTTTAAAATCGGAGTATTGCCCCCAAAAGTCACGAATTTGACCCTGGCCTTCAAACACAAATAAGTGATCGATTAGTTTGTCAAGGAAGTAACGGTCATGAGAAACCACCATCAGGCATCCACCAAAGTTCTCAAGAAATTCTTCAAGCTTTTGAAGGGTAAGCAAATCAAGATCGTTGGTAGGCTCATCTAGGATTAGAAAATTTGGATTTTTCATCAATACCGTCATCAGATGCAGCCTTCGTCTTTCTCCTCCGCTTAATTTTGATACGAAGGTGTATTGCATTTCCGGGCTAAACATAAAATGCTGAAGAAACGCACTGGCAGTGAGTTTACTGCCATCGCTGAGCACTATGACTTCTGCAATATCTTTTAACACTTCAATGACCCGTTTATCGTTCTTTAACTGAAGGCCTGCTTGGTTATAATAGCCATAAACTATGGTTTCACCAACATTCACTTTTCCAGAATCGGGTTTCTCTTTTCCAGTTAAAATATTTAGAAATGTAGTTTTTCCAACACCATTCTTTCCAATGATACCAATTCGCTCGCCTTTTTTAAATGTATAATCAAAGCCTTTGAGAATTTCCAGCTCACCGTAAGCCTTATATACTTTTTTTAGTTCGAGAATTTTACCTCCAACCCGACTCATTTTCACATCGAGTTTCAACTCTTGATCCTTGATTCCGCTTTTGGCTTTCGCTTCAATGTCATAAAAAGCATCAATGCGAGACTTGCTTTTGGTAGTGCGTGCTTTAGGCTGACGTCTCATCCATTCTAACTCCTTTTTCATAAGCTTTCCAGCCTTATCAATTTCTGTTTGCAAAGCCTCTTCTCGCTCTGCTCTTTTAAGCAAGAAATATGCGTAGTTTCCTTGATGACGGTAAAGTTTACCATGATGCATCTCCAGAATAACATTACAAACACGATCAAGGAAGTATCGGTCGTGAGTCACCATCAAAACCGTAACAGCAGACGCTGACAGAAAGCTCTCCAACCACTCCACCATATCTATGTCCAGATGGTTTGTGGGTTCATCAAGAATTAAAAAGTCCGGTTTATCAACTAATGCAACCGCCAGTGCCAAACGTTTTTTCTGTCCTCCGCTCAAGGTATCGATGAGTTGATTTTGATCGTGAATTCCAAAAAGTGAAAGCGTGGCACCTAACCTACGGTCATAGTCCCAGGCTTCGCGTATATCCATCTCACTTTGAACCGACTCTAATCTCTTTAGAGCGTCTTTATCTCCTTCAGCTGATTTGGTAGATAGTGAATGATACTCATCAATCAAACCAAGAATTTCAGCGTTTGCCTGTTGAATGTAGGCTTCAATCGTAAGACCTTCATTGAATTTTGGATCCTGATCAAGAAAGGCCACACGTATGCCATCTCGAAAATTAAAAGAACCGCTGTCGGCCACATCCTGATGGGCTAAAATCCTCAACAATGTGCTTTTTCCAGTTCCATTGTTGGCGATAAGAGCCACCTTATCTCCTTTTGCCAGGCCAAAGCTGATGTCGCTAAAAAGTATTCGCTCTCCGTATGATTTTGCGAGCTGCTCGACCGATAAATAATTCATGCTGCGAAGATGCAATGTCTTTGGTTACCCAACATAAAAAAAGGGCTGCAATCGCAGCCCTTTTCCTCAATTAAGCTTATCAAAAATCAATGTTGTTATCGAATAACCTGAACCTTGGTTTGAATCGTTGAACCTTTTCCATCATTCAATTCTAAAATGTAGCTTCCTGAAGCTATTTCACTTAAGTCAACGCGGGCGTTGGTTGATTGAATGCGAGTAGTATAGATCAATCGCCCATCTATGGCTCGAATAGACAGCTCCGCACTTTCCATCGGAGACGCTATGGTTAAAAAGCCTGAATGAGCTGGGTTTGGATATACTTTCAATTTACCGTTT
>JBBDRU010000010.1:0-13374 GCA_040905305.1 Salibacteraceae bacterium
GGAATATCCAAAAAGGCTTCTGATAACGATATTAAAGCTGCGTATCGAAAGCTTTCAAGAAAGTATCATCCAGACTTAAACCCTAACAATAAAGAAGCAGAAGGAAAATTTCAAGAAATAAACGAGGCAAATGAAGTATTAAGTGATCCTGAAAAAAGAAAAAAGTATGATAAATACGGTAAAGATTGGAAACATGCAGATGCTTTTGAACAGGCCAAACAGCAACAAGGTCAACAAAAAAGGCATACTGGTCAACACTATCAGTCAAGTGAATATGCTGGAGAAGAATTTTCGGACTTCTTTGAATCGATGTTTGGGGGTTCTTCAGGAGCAGGATACAGGTCAACAAAATTTAGAGGTCAGGATTTGCATGCGGAACTGCATTTGAATTTAAAGAATGTTTATACATCTCAGCAACAAACACTTACCGTCAATGGCAAAAACATTCGTTTAACATTTCCGGCAGGTATAGAAAATGGTCAGGTTATAAAAATAAAGGGACATGGCACTGCGGGCGCAAATGGTGGTCCCAATGGAGACTTATACATTACCTTTTCAATAAAAAATGACACAAAATTTAAACGAGAAAGAAGCAATTTGTATTCATCAGTTGATTTGGATATCTATACAGCTTTGCTGGGCGGAGAAGTGTTGATCGATACATTTGATGGAAAGGTCAAACTTAAAGTCGCTCCGGAAACCCAGCCAGGTACAAAAGTTAAGTTGAAAGGTAAAGGCTTTCCAGTATATAAAAAGGAAAACCAATTTGGCGATTTGTTTGTAACCTATCAGGTTAAATTACCCACAAAGCTATCAGCTAAGGAAAAAGAACTATTAAAGGAATTACAAAAACTTAGAGATAATGGAAACAAGTAATTTGATACTTATTGAACACGTCTGTTCCAATTGTGATGTAGAATTTTCATTCATTAAGTCCTTAAATGATTGTGGACTCATTGAGATAATTGTTGTAGAGGATGAAATGTATATCTCGAATGAGCAGTTAAAAGATATTGAACGGGCGATTCATTTTTACTACAAATTGAATATTAATATCGAAGGCATTGATGTTATTCACAACTTGCTTGATCAAATCAATGATTTACAAGAGGAGTTGCGCATCACAAAGAATAAGTTGGACGAATTTGATCTGTATTAAATTAATGAAATTCATTGTTGCAAAACAAGGCGATAGCGATTGGGAAGGAAAGGATCCATCATCATCAAACAATTTGGGAGTAAAACTAAGCGTTTGGCAGGATCGTTTCCCATACAGCTTACCACGCAGGTCGATTGACAGTCATCGACAAATACTGATCGCAATGATTAAAGCAGCAGATGAAGCATATTATAGATTTTCCGTATGAAAAAATGGAATGTGATATTCCCGAGCAGGATTATGCCAAAAATGAGACAATAAGAAGATTTACAGATTATATTTAAAGCATCAAAAGGTCTTAACCAAAGTACAAGTCAGAATTATGAAAGGATCATTCAAACTCGGAAAAATTGCTGGTATCGGTGTTTTTATTCATTGGACATTTTCGCTTCTCATTGTTTATATCATTTTTATTAACTATCGATCCGGTCAAAATGCTCAACAAATTGTGTGGTCGGTGATTTTTATATTAAGCATTTTTGTAACCGTTTTTTTGCATGAATTGGGTCATGCACTGGCAGCAAAAAAATACAACATTAAAACGAACGATATTACTCTGTTGCCTATTGGAGGGCTGGCTCGCTTAGAATCAATTCCCGAAAAACCCAAAGAAGAATTGGTAGTGGCTATTGCCGGGCCATTAGTGAATATTGTACTGGCGGGAATAACGGCCTTGTTTATTACCATACCCGATGCGAGTGAATTAACCATTCAATTATCAAATGGGGTAAATGCGAGTAATTTCTTTTTAAATTTTTTTATTGTAAATATCTGGCTGGCTGTTTTTAATTTAATCCCTGCTTTTCCGATGGATGGGGGACGAGTTTTTAGGGCATTACTTTCAATTAGGTTTGAAAGAAATACTGCAACAAATATTGCTGCAAAAATAGGCCAGCTAATTGCCATAGGATTTGTTTTCGGAGGGTTTTTCCTTAGCCCGTTTTTAGTTTTTATTGGGTTGTTTATTTTCTTGGGCGCTCAGGCAGAAGCTTCATATGCTCAAGCAAAATCCCTGCTCAAAGGCTACAAGGTCAGGGATGTGCTGATGAAACAGTATCAAACCATCGAATCGAACCAGCCAATAAAAAAAGCGATAGAAATATTGTTGAACGGACAAAGTAAAAATTTTCTTGTAACAGAAAACACTCAACCTATAGGTACTTTGAGCAGAGATGAAATCATAAAAGCACTCTCAGAGAAAGGGGAAAATGAGGTAATACGTAATGTGTTGAACAAAAACTTGATTTTGTTAAATGCCGATATGCCATTAGAAAGTGCCTATCAAGAAGCGCAGCAGAATAAGTCTAATTTGATGCTAGTAGTAGAAAACGGACAACAAGTTGGCGTGCTGGATGTAGAAAATATTTTAGAATTTATTATGGTGAAAGAAGCTCAAAGAAAAATTTAAGTAATTCTAAACATGTCAGATTTATACCTAAATATATTAGGCTTTGCTCTTTGCACTGCGGTAATAATATTCAGTGGCTCCAGACTTTCGTTTTATGGAAATCAAATTGCTGAGCTAACCGGAATGGGAAAAGCATGGATGGGACTTATACTTTTGGCATCCGTAACCTCTTTGCCAGAGTTGATAACTGGCATTAGTTCGGTTGCAATTGTTAATGCGCCTAATCTTGCAGCAGGAGATATTTTTGGCAGTTGTGTTTTTAACCTGCTTATCCTTTCTATATTGGATGCACGGATCAAACAACCTCTCTTTTCGATGGTAAGATCCAGTCATATTGTTGCAGCTACTTGTGGTATTATACTTTTATCCTTGGCGGGATTGGCAATTTATATTGCTGATGAAGTTCCAACCCTGTTGTGGATAAGCAGTTTTACGTTTATCATTTTTGGTCTTTATCTAATCACCATGTGGCTTATTTTTAAATATGAACATGCGGATTTAATCAAATCATCACCAGAAATAGGTGCTATCACCTTTACTCATGCTGCCGATCTCAAAAAAGCTATCAGCGGATATTCACTGCACGCGCTAATCGTAATTGGTGTAGCTGTATTTCTTCCTTATTTTGGTGAACATATTGCTGAACACACAGGTTTGAGTAATTCATTTTTCGGCACTTTGTTTCTTGCGGCTGCAACATCTTTACCAGAATTGGTGATTTCGTTAGCAGCATTAAAAATGGGTGCGTTAGATATGGCTGTTGGAAATTTATTGGGAAGTAATGTGTTTAATATTTTCATTTTGGGCATAGATGATGTTTTTTACCGCGAAGGGTCTTTATTCCGAGACATTGCACCTTCTCATCTATTATCGGTATTCATAATAATTATTATGACGGCTGTGGTGAGCTTAGGACTGCTATTCAAACCAAAGAAGAAAAAAATCTGGCTGTTGAGCGTTGATACTTTTATTCTGGTTATTCTATATGTCGCATTGATGGTTTATTTATTCATGCAAAAATGAATTGGTATTTACTTTCTGTTTCAGAAATAACTCGGCTGTTAAATACTTCAACCTCAGGTATATCTGATTCAACAGCGAGGCAACGATTGGTTGAATACGGGAAAAATCAGATTGCAGATAAAAAAAGGAAGACCATTTTGCAGATGGTGTTGCACCAGCTTTCTGATTTTATGATCCTCATTCTTATTGCAGCTGCCGTTGTATCAGGCATATTGGGAGATGTTATAGATACGATAATTATTTTCGCTATCATTATTCTAAACGCTGTTGTTGGATTTATACAAGAATACCGAGCTGAAAAGGCAATTGAGGCGCTGAAAAAAATGGCAGCTGGCCATGCCCGTATTCTTAGAGAGGGAGAACCCGTTGAAATTCCTGCTTCTGATTTAGTTCCAGGAGATGTCGTGTTACTTGAATCCGGAAATATTATTCCTGCCGATGTCCGTTTTTTTGAAACACATCAGGTCAAAGTCGATGAATCAGCACTTACTGGTGAATCACATAATGTTGAAAAGAACCCTGAAGAACTTGCCGCAGAAAACATTGCACTTGGAGATAGAATAAACATGGGCTTCAAAGGAACATTTATTACAAATGGCCGCGCTCTTGCCTATGTTGTAGCAACAGGTATGAATACAGAACTCGGCCGTATTGCTAGTATGATTCAATCCGATGAAACAACTACTCCACTGCAAAAAAGATTAGCCGCCTTTGGTAAGCGATTGTCGGTTGTTATTCTCATTATTTGTTCTGCAATTTTTTTGATCGGATGGTTACGTGGCGAAAATATACTTACCATGTTGCTAACTTCGATTTCACTGGCAGTTGCGGCAATTCCTGAGGCATTGCCTGCATTGGTAACCATTGCGCTTGCTTTTGGCGCTAAACGTCTGGTGAGAAGTAATGCACTCATCAGAAAGCTTCCTGCCGTAGAAACGCTTGGTTCTGTTACATACATCTGCACCGATAAAACAGGAACCCTTACGCTGAACAAAATGACCGTACAGGAAATTTTTGAAACGGCAGACAGAAAAAAGAAAGCAGTTTTTGGAGAAGGAAATGTGATGTTGCATGCAATGGCATTGAGCAATGATGTTTCAAGAGATAAAGATGGAAATTGGTTAGGTGATTCAACAGAAGTTGCATTGGTTCAATATGCCTATGAAAATGAAATTGAAAGATCCGAATTAGAAAAAACATTTCCGCGACTGGCAGAGCTACCCTTCGATTCTAAGCGAAAATGTATGACTACTATACATGAGACTCCAAACGGAATACTTGCCATTACCAAAGGAGCAGTAGATGTATTGTTACATAAACTTACCCCTGACCAAAAAGCAAATATTCCGGAATATGAATCTAAAGCAAATAAGATGGCAGAGAAGGGGTATCGTGTATTGGGATATGCGATAAAACCACTTCCTTCTTTGCCTGAAAAATTAAATGCAGGTGAAATTGAAACCTCCTTAACCTTTATTGGTTTTGCTGGAATGATGGACCCACCAAGGAAAGAAGCAAAACAAGCAGTAGCAGAATGTAAGCAGGCAGGTATAGTTCCTGTGATGATTACCGGTGACCACAAATTCACAGCTCAAGCCATTGCGAAACAACTGGGAATTATAAGCTCTAAAGATGAAATGGTTTTGGAGGGTTCGGAGCTTGCTAAGCTAACACTGGAAGAGTATGAGAAAATTGCAGAAAAGATTCGGGTATATGCCCGTGTAAATCCTGAGCAAAAATTAAAAATCATTAAAACGCTTCAGGATAAACACCAGTTTGTCGCCATGACAGGTGATGGTGTTAATGATGCACCCGCTCTTAAAAATGCAGACATCGGTATTGCGATGGGAATAAATGGAACTGAAGTTACCAAAGAAGCATCGCATATGATCTTATTGGATGATAATTTTGCAACGATCGTAGTGGCAATAAAACATGGGCGAAGGATATTTGACAATATTTTAAAATTCATCAAATACATTTTGACCGGAAACTCTGCAGAAATATGGGCAATATTTCTTGCGCCATTTATTGGTTTGCCTATTCCTTTATTACCCATACATATTCTTTGGATTAATCTTGTAACAGACGGGTTGCCCGGACTAGCGCTTGCTTCTGAACCTTCTGAAAAAAACAGTATGACTCGTCCTCCGAGAAACCCTAAGCAAAATATTTTTGCAGGAAGCATGGCCATACACATTTTATGGGTGGGTTTTTTGATGGGGGTAATAACGCTTGGAATGCAGGCATGGTCAATACAAAATGGAAATGCTCATTGGCAAACAATGGCTTTTACCGTATTGTGCCTGAGTCAGATGGGTCATGTTATGGCAATTCGCTCAGAAACACAATCCATTTTTAAAATCGGTGTATTCTCCAACCGCCCGATGTTAGCTGCCTTATTACTGACTATTGCACTTCAATTAATTATAATTTACACACCATTTTTTAATGAAATATTCAGGACACAACCACTTACTATGTACGAACTGGGAATAACAGTTCTTGCTTCAAGTATTGTGTTTTGGGCTGTTGAAATTGAAAAAGGAATGAAAAAATTCATTTATAGCTTTAACCAAAAAAATGCCATAGAATGATTACACTGCATATTTGCCCTAGAGAATCGATTTTTAACAGATCGTTTTGCTTCACTGAAAAAGGAATACGCTAAGGTTGGGCTTTATCAGCTAATACAGATAGTTCGGGTGGTTTTGCCCCTTCTACTGCATAATTTAAATTAAACCGAACCAAACTCAGGAATACGAATTGCTGGTCTTACTCCCTACGCACTGTATATTGTAGCATAAATGGTTGTTAGTTAGTGTTTTTATACCATAAGCAACCAGTCTTTTGACGGAATTCCTGGTGAATTTCAGATGATCTACCACTATTGACTACCGGTACAGAGTGCATTTTGATGCTGGCTGCCTGGATGACACAGTCAACTTGGAAAATGGATACAGCGTATCTACTCCTTCCGGCCAATGAAAGAGGAAATGGTACTTATACCCTCCTGAAAAACAACCCTCTTATAGTCGAATACCGGAGCATATATGATACACAGTCTTAACTGTCGATAGTATCATATGATTATGACTAAGCAAAGTCATGTTTTGGGTTGACCGAACTTATTTTTCCCCAATCCTCATTGCTATAACATTGTATCAGATGAGATGGTTTAGCGGCTCCTTATAATAAAACTATTATGAGAATAACAAAGTAAAAATGAAGTATAAAATAATAAAATTGAGTGTTTTGCTGGTTAGCATTGGCATGACAGCACAAGCCCAGCAAGCAACTACCACATCAGGTGGTGATGCTTCGGGCAGTGGAGGAACCGTTGCTTACAGCGTAGGACAAATAGTTTACACTACATATACAGATGCATCCGGCAAAGTAAGTCAGGGTGTACAACAGCCCTACGAAATTTTTACAGTAGGTATAAATGAACCCATACTAAACATTTCACTATCGGTATTTCCGAATCCGACTGCTGATAATTTAACCTTGCTCATCAGTGAATACAACAACGAAAAGTTGTCGTATCAGTTCTTTGACATGCAGGGTAGAATGCTTTTCCAAGATCGTATTGTTGGCACGCAAACACAAATCAACGCTACAGAATTGCCCTCTGCAACTTACTTCATCAATATTGTGAACCAGGAGAGTAACACCATCCAGTCTTTTAAAATTATCAAACTATAAACCTATGCAAAAGATCATTCTAATTTGTGCAGCATTAATTATGACTGCAAGCGGATGGGCACAGAGTCCCGAAAAAATGAGCTACCAAGCTGTTGTAAGAGATGGAAGCAATAAGATAGTAAGCTCTTCAGCCGTAGGCATGCGAATCTCCATATTACAAGGTTCTGCAAGTGGAACAGCCGTTTATGTAGAAACCCAAACCCCAACTGCGAATGTCAGTGGCTTAGTGAGCATAGAAATAGGAGCAGGGACGGTAACAAGTGGCAACTTGAATACCATTGACTGGAGAAACGGACCGTATTTCATTAAAACTGAAACGGATCCGACAGGCGGAACAACTTACACCATTAGCGGCACAAGCCAATTGTTGAGTGTACCCTATGCGTTGCATGCAAACACCGCTGACTCCCTCATTGGTGGGATAGACGAAACCGATCCTCTGTTCGGAGCATCGGTGGCGATTGGTATTACCGGAACGGATACGACTTACTGGAACAATAAATTGGACAGCTACACCGAAACCGATCCGCTTTTTGACACTTCCGTAGCAAGTGGGATAACAGGGGTGGACACAACTTACTGGAACAATAAACTAGATAGCTTTTCCGAAACCGATCCAAATGTGCCCACCGGAACCCAAACAGGAGAAATGCAATATTGGGATGGTTCTGAATGGATAACCGTATCAACGGGAAATGAAGGGCAGATTTTGGCCTTTATCAATGGTGTGCCCACATGGGTGGCAATAGGAGCAGAAATGGGAGCTCCTACGGACGTGTATAGCCCGGCTACCGGTAGAATATGGATGGATCGTAACCTGGGAGCTTCACGAGTTGCAACGTCAAGCACCGATACCGCTGCATATGGCGACTTGTTTCAGTGGGGAAGAGATGCAGACGGGCACGAAAGCAGAACATCCGGCACTACTAACTCTACTTACTCTCTGAGTAGCAATGATAACCCGGGACATGACGACTTTATTATAAATGAACTTCCTAATTATGATTGGCGCGACCCACATAACGATAGCTTATGGCAGGGGGAGAATGGTACTAACAATCCATGCCCTAGCGGCTACCGCCTGCCAACAGCAGCCGAGTGGGAAGCAGAACGCCAAAGTTGGAGCTCTAACGATGCAGCGGGAGCCTTTGCTTCTCCTCTTAAGTTAACGAAGGCGGGCGAACGATTTATCGAAACGGGAGATGTTACTAGTGTCGGATCTTATGGGTATTACTGGTCAAGTTCGGTATCTTCATACAACGCCTTTTTTCTCGAGATATACAACACGAACGCATTTACCTTAGCCTGGTATCGGGGAGATGGAAGATCTGTACGTTGTATTAAGGATTAGAAGTGAGTATTTTAAGTATTAAAAATCTATCAGCAATCAACGTTTTGTTGAGTAGTTTTTTTGTTCGTGGTTTCATAATATGATGTGTTGGCACATGTGGTTTCTAAAGTTCTAAAGCCTTATGCCGTGATTAATGAATTTTATTTGCGCTTTTGAATCAATGACAGCATATAATTGCTTTCATTTTAGAGATGCGAAGTGGAGAGTGTCGTTGATTTCGTTTCAATTTAATACCGTTTAAAGGTTTCGCGAAAGCCAATAGGTTGACCTCCCACAGTGACAAAATTTATATATGACCAACAAAATGGCTTGGTCTTTCTTAAAAAAATCACCCTTAAACTAAACCAAAACTACCAACGTGTTGATGAGACGTTCCACACTTTTTCATCATTCACTTTCCGATTAGGCATTTATAGAAATTGGTTATTATTGTTTATGGCTCAAAACAAGACCAAAGCAACAAGTGCCGATGTGGAAGCGTTTATCCATTCTTTTGCCAATACACAGCAGAAGAAAGAAGACAGTTTTGAACTGATAAAGATCATGCAAGAAACCTCAGGACACCCTCCCAAAATGTGGGGGCCGAGCATTGTTGGTTTTGGGTCTTACCATTATAAATACAAAAGCGGACACGAGGGTGATGCGCCACTCATTGGTTTTTCTCCCCGAAAGAGTGCCATGTCATTGTATGTTTTTACAGGATTGGACAAGCACGATCACTTGCTGAAGAACCTGGGGAAGTTTAAGCGTGGAAAGGCTTGTTTATATGTCAAGAAGCTTTCAGACATTGATTTGGAAGAATTGAAAAACTTAATGAAATCAACCATTACTTACCTAAAAACCACCTATGAATAATTACAAAACCGAACTCAAGTGGGCATTGATATTTGTATTAATGTCATTGCTGTGGATGGTGTTAGAAAAGCTTGTTGGCTTGCATAGCACCCATATCGATAAACATATGTACCTGACCAATTTATTTGCCATACCTGCAATTGTCGTGTATGTGTTCGCATTGATAGACAAGAAGAAAAAAGACTACAATGGTTATATATCTTATAAACAAGCGTTTGTTTCGGGCCTGATCATCACATCAATCGTTACCGTATTGTCGCCAATTACCCAATGGATAATTTCTGAGGTGATTACACCCGAGTATTTTTCAAATGTCATTCGCTATTCAGTAGAAACCGGCTATCATGAGTCATTAGAAGAAGCCGAAGCTTTTTTTAATCTGAAAAATTACATTTTTCAGAGTGTTATTGGTTCTTTTGTAATGGGCATTGTTACCACTGCAATTGTGGCTGTTTTTGTAAGATCAAAGAAGGAAGTATAAACAACCTTTAGGAATTAAGTATATTGATGCTAGGGTCAAAATATCACACTATTTGTAATAGGTTATTATGTGTTTTTATGCTGTGGTGTCTTTCGTTTTCAATGTTTTGTCAAGAGGATGTAGATAAATCACTTGACTTCAGTGGGGGGCTTTTGCTTACTGATGTAGGGGAGCACCTTCCGCAATTAATGGGGGATGTAGGGGTTATTTACGGAACTACAAAAGGGGCAGATGGGTGTCCAACCGCTTATTATTACGGTCCAAAGCTATCCTTAGAGTTTAATTTTAATCCTAACAATTTCATTTTAGCACCCAAAGTTTCCTATGAATATCATCTGGTATTAATTGGTGCCCGGATTAGTATCATAGACTTTATCAATTTCTCCCAGCACGATTTCAGACTAACTCCGGAGGCCGGGATATCATTAAATGGTGGGATGAATCTTTTTTATGGATATAATATACCTATAACAGACAATACGCTTGATTATATTACCAATCATAGGCTAAGCTTAACAATAAACATTAACAATGTGTTTGATTAACTAGGTTGCATCAAAAAATGGCTTTTGCAATTTCGGCAATACTATGCGCTTTACCCATGGTATAATAATGCAATACAGGAACACCCTTTTCTATCAATTCTTCAGATTGTCTTATGCACCATTTTATGCCCACTTCTTTTACCTGTTGGTCGGTTTTACAGTTTTCCACTTGATCAACCAATTCATCAGGAAAATTGACATGAAAAAAATGAGGTACTACGCTTAATTGCTTGCGTGAAGTAAGCGGCTTTAGCCCCGGAATGATCGGTACGTTAATTCCCGCTGTGTGGCAATCGTCTACAAACTGAAAGTATTTTGAGTTATCATAAAAAAGTTGTGTAACGATGTATTCAGCTCCTAATTCTATTTTTTTCTTTAGGTATTTCATATCAGATTTGAGGTTAGGTGCTTCGTAGTGTTTTTCGGGATATCCGGCTACACCAATGCAGAAATTGGTTTTAGAAGTATCC
Organism: Salibacteraceae bacterium; assembly: GCA_040905305.1. Taxonomy (GTDB): domain Bacteria; phylum Bacteroidota; class Bacteroidia; order Flavobacteriales_G; family Salibacteraceae; genus SHAN690. The sequence continues at coordinate 10,998 of JBBDRU010000010.1, forward strand.
TTTAGCTGTGGGTCAAGGTAATCGCCTTTGTTCATCGCTACTACTTGCTCAATCAAGTCGCTGGCAAAGGAGTGTCCATCGGGTTCGGGCTTGAAAATGCCGTCTGATTTTGAAGGATCACCACGGAGCACAAGTACATTGTCTATACCTAAAAAATTAAGATCGATGAGCGCATCTTCTGTTTCATCTTTAGAAAACCCTCCACAGATGATGTGGGGTATGGTGTCGATTTGATAGCGGTTCATAAGTGATGCACAAATACCAACAGTTCCCGGGCGTTTGCGAACCACGTGACGTTTCATCAGGCCTTTTTCCACTTCACGGTAAACGATCTCCTGCCTGTGGTAAGTTACATCAACAAATGCAGGATTAAATGGCATCAATCTATCCATAGTATCGTAAATGGAATTGATCGTTTGTCCTTTGAGCGGAGGCAAAACTTCTATCGAGAATAGGGTAGAGGTTGCGTTTTTGATGTGATCGATTACTTTCATAGAGGTGTTTCAAATATTATTCTGCTAAAACAGGTCTCAGCCATTTTTTAAGTTCTTCGGTGTCCATTTGCTTGCGTTGTGCCAGGGAATTTACTTGGTCGTCTAGGATTTTACCCAGACCGAAATACCGTGATTCTGGATGTGAAAAGAAATATCCACAAACCGATGCAGTAGGAAGCATAGCTAATGACTCAGTGAGTGTAATACCTGTTTTGCTCTCCACATCGAGTAGTTTCCAAATACTCCGTTTTTCCAAGTGGTCAGGACAACCCGGGTAGCCAGGTGCAGGTCTTATTCCCTGATATTTTTCTTTGATCAAAGCCGTGTTGTCAAGGGATTCATCTGAGGCATATCCCCAAAAATCTCTACGTATGCGCATGTGCAGGTGTTCTGCAAAAGCTTCAGCCAATCGGTCGGCAATGGCTTTGAGCATGATCGATTGATAATCGTTATGATCGGCTTCCAATGCCTGAAGCATGGGATCTAATCCTAAGCCGGCAGTTACGGCAAAGGCTCCGATGAAATCTTTTACTCCTGTGGTTTTTGGTGCAATGAAATCGGCCAGAGCAATGTTGGGCTCGCTTTCGACTTTTTTGCTTTGCTGCCTCAAGGTGCGGAAGATGGTCAGAGTATTTTCTCGAGATTCATCAGCATACACTTCGATGTCGTCTTCAAAACTGTTAGCGGGGAATAGGCCATAAACGCCTTTCATTTCATGCTGCTTGTTTGTTTCCAGTTGATCGAGTAAGGCATTGGCATCGTCATACAGCGATTTTGCATGATGGCCAATTTCATCCCGCTCAAATATTTCAGGGTATTTTCCCTTCAATTCCCAGGTGTGAAAAAATGGAGTCCAATCGATGTATTGGCGCAAAGTTTTAATATCTGCTGTAATGCTGTGACTGCCTAATTTTTTTGGCCTAAAAGGGTCAAATTTTGACCAATCAATAGGAACTTTATTTTCTCGTGCAGCTTCTATAGAAATATAGGTTTTTCGCTGCTGGGCGCTGGCATAATTGCTCCTCACACCAACGTACTCTTCCTTGATGGTATTGAGAAAGTTCGCTTTTTCGGATGAGTTTAATTTCCCGGCTACAGGTACGGCACGTGATGCATCGTTTACATGGATAACACCATGTTTGTAAGCTTGCTCAATTTTCACTGCGGTGTGCACCCGTGAGGTAGTTGCGCCACCGATAAGTAGCGGAATCTTCATATTGCGTTGCGTCATCTCTTCTGCAACGTGGATCATCTCATCCAAAGAAGGAGTGATCAGTCCGCTCAGCCCGATTACATCAACGTTATTGGAGAGGGCTTCATCCAGTATTTTATCTGTTGAAACCATCACTCCAAGATCGATCACTTCAAAGTTATTGCATGCTAAAACAACGCCTACAATGTTTTTTCCTATGTCGTGGACATCACCTTTCACTGTTGCTAGAAGCACTTTGCCCGCTGTTGATTTTTTTTCTGACTTTTCTGCTTCGAGATAAGGCGTGAGGTAGGCCACTGCCTTTTTCATTACTCGAGCACTTTTCACTACTTGAGGTAAAAACATCTTACCGGCACCAAAAAGATCGCCAACGATGTTCATACCATCCATAAGCGGACCTTCAATCACATCAAGCGGTTTGTCTAATATTTGCCTCGCTTCTTCAGTATCCATTTCAATATAATCTGCAATACCTTTTACCAACGAATGTTCAATGCGCTTTTTTACTTCCCAACTGCGCCACTCTGGTGGTCCCACAGCTTTTTTATCTTCCTGCTTAACATTTTCAGCATAGGCCATAAGTTTTTCTGTAGCCTCGTTATTACGATCAAGAAGAACATCTTCTACGAGAAGGAGTAGGTCTTTTGGTATTTCATCATAGACTTCGAGC
>JBBDRU010000011.1:0-13336 GCA_040905305.1 Salibacteraceae bacterium
GTCAAGGAGGTTGCTCTACCTTTTAAATCATCATCGCCTCTATAAATCAGGCTTTGATTGAATGCCACCTTTGCGCTATCGTACTGTTTTTCAGCAACAAAAAACTGACCTTTGGAGTTATAAAGAAAAGCAAGTCCAGGTTGATCCTTTAATTGTTCAGACAATTCAAAAGCCTGATCCAAATAGGCACGGCCTTGATGAATATTGCCGGTTTCGCGGCATAAAATACTCAGATTGCTCAGCACTTTTAACTTTAGAGAATAATCTTCTCGCTGATCAGCACAAGCAAGTGCCATCAAATAATAATCGATGGCCTCTTCATAAAGCTCAGAGTTTTGCAAAACCACAGCCAGTCCGTTCGTGACTTTTGAAAACTGATGATCGCAATTACCTGAATCGGTTTGCGCAAATGCCGATGTAAAATACACAATGGAAGAGTCCGCAAGTCCTTTATAGAAATACGCGGATCCTTTTAAACGGTAGTATTCAGCAAGAAGAGAGTCGGAAAGTGTATTCACATTAATCACCGCCAACATATTAAACGCTGAATCCGGAAATGCAATTTTTTCAGATATACTTCTTAACTGCTGTTCAGCAATTTCATTTGTCTCTTTTGCCGACAAACAAATTGCACCTGTAGTAAACAGAAAAATGAAAAAAAAGCGCGTTAAAATCATGGTTTTGTTGAGGTGCAAATATCGCAGATTGGATGACTTATCTGACGATCATACTAAAAAAGCAGAAATTGCATGGGTAGCATCAATTCAACTCTGGTGCAAAAGTTTCAATAAGTCTTAAAAAACCAGTATTGAACTCATGAACATCATTCCGAAACTAAGACGAATAGGATGATGCTTTACATCCATTCCGTGAAACTCATTTATAATTTAATCTGGCAAAGATTCAGAAAGTATTCGGCAATAGGTATTCAAATGAACGACCTCTTCCTTTCTTCTGTATTGCAATATCCATCGTGGATGCGGCAAGGAGATTATTTTATTGAACCACCCATGCTCTTTGTTCAACGCTTCCAATACTTTAAAATTTAGTCCACGCCCGATGCAAATGGCCACATCTCGATTAACATTCCATTGCATATGCGCGTTCAACTCATCGATAATCGGCTGTTGCATGATCGCTTTCCAATTTTTAAACTCATAATAATTGATGTTTTTGCCTTCGTGTAAAAAACCAAGCGGAAAGACCGCTGATATAAAAAACCGACTAAAAAAAACTTCGGTTCCACCAAAGGCGTCAATGACTTTATAAATAAACTCACTGGAAAGTTCAGGACGCGAATCAAAACTGTGTTCAATATCCAATTTACTTTTTAACCTCACCGGATCGGTAAAAGAAATGCCCGTGATACCAGAACCAAACCTTCCCGGGTTAATTCCAAAAAGCATGGTTCGGACGTTATGATCACGGTAAAATTTATCCAGAAACAGCTCAACGACTTTCATCGTTTCAGGATTTGTATATGGATTCATGCATTCGTACTGCGGTGGAATTTTCGGTTTTTTCAACCTTGAATAATAGTTCATCAATTCATCCTTCCACATAAACGATCAGATTTGACTTCAATGATACAAAGAGCAAAAAAAATGCCCTGCATCCAAAACGGACACAAGGCATTCTTCATCAAAACTCAATATAAAAAGTTTGTTTAGCTGAGTATTAAGCGATCGAAATACGTTTTGAAGCCTTCACTTCTTCCTCTTTGCGCTTTGGCAAATCAATACTCAGCACACCATCAGCATATTTCGCCTTGATTTCATCGGTATTGATCTCACCTTCAGGTAGTGAAAACGAACGCTTAAATGATTGATAGCTAAATTCTTTTCGTGTGTACTTATCGTCCTCTGTGGTATTCTCGTGCTTTACTTCTGCAGAGATCACCAAGCGGTCACTTTCCACTTCTAAATTAAAATCATCGCGTTTTAGCCCCGGTGCCGCCAATTCAAGCGTAAACTGTTTTTCGTTCTCTTTTACATTAACAGCAGGAACGGCCTCTTCTCTGTTTACTTTGGTGAAGTCATTAAAGAATTCATCAAAAATACTTGGGAAATATCCTCCGTAAGGATTTGATCTTTTAATCATTGGTTTCATGGTCATAATTTTTTTTGTGTTTATGATCAGGACGATCCAATCTGCGTTCCACACCAAAATATCTGCCTAAATTACAGTATCTGACTATTTTTAATGACATTTTAACCGATTGATAGATAGATTTTTATAATCCTTACGCCAAAATTTCAGTTTGGTTGACTTTAAGTATTCAATACGGTGAAAACTTAAATCGATCGGCAATGTTGATTCGGTATGAAACAGGATAAAATGCCGATAAGCTTTGATACTTTTGCAAACTCAAAAAGCCAACGATGTTAAACACGATAGAAGAAGCACTGGAGGATATTAAAAATGGTAAAGTCATTATTGTAGTTGATGATGAAGATCGCGAGAACGAAGGTGACTTTATTTGTGCTGCCGACTTTGTTACCCCCGAAATCATCAATTTCATGGCCACCCATGGTCGTGGATTGATTTGCACTGCTTTGATAGAAGACCGGTGCGATGAACTCGGATTAGATCTGATGGTTCCAAAAAATACCGCATTACATGAAACCCCGTTTACCGTTTCAGTCGATCTCAATGGAAAAGGTGTTACTACGGGAATTAGTGCCAGTGATCGTGCCATTACCATAAAAGCGCTGCTCGACCCAAAAACAAAACCCGAAGACTTAGGCAAGCCCGGTCATATTTTTCCGCTTAGGGCGAAAAGAGGTGGCGTATTGCGAAGAACCGGTCACACCGAAGCCAGTATTGATTTAGCTCGTCTGGCAGGATTAAACGCAGCAGGTGTATTGGTTGAAATCATGAACGAAGATGGCACCATGGCGCGTTTGCCTCAGTTAAAGAAAATCGCCAAACGCTTTGACCTAAAAATTGTATCCATCGAAGACCTGGTGGCTTACCGCATGAAAAACGAAAGCATCATTGAACGTGGGGTTACCGTGAAACTACCAACTCAATGGGGCGATTTTATGATGCACAGCTACATCCAAACCACTACTGGCGAAGAACACGTTGCGCTGACCAAAGGCAAATGGGAGTTGGACGAGCCAGTTTTAGCACGTGTGCACTCTTCATGCCTCACCGGTGATGTATTTGGATCTTATCGATGTGATTGCGGTCCGCAACTCCATGAAGCCATGAAATTGATCGAAGAAACCGGTAAAGGAGTTGTGGTTTATATGCAACAAGAAGGACGAGGGATTGGACTCAATAATAAGCTCAAGGCTTACAAACTTCAGGAAGAAGGACTTGACACAGTGGAGGCTAATTTACAACTCGGTTTTAAAATGGATCAGCGCGACTATGGTGTAGGCGCCCAAATCTTAAACGACCTTGGGATTAGAAAAATGAAATTGATTTCAAACAATCCAAAGAAACGCACAGGCCTGATCGGCTATGGATTAGAAATCACCGAAGTGGTGCCCATCGAGATCGAGCCCAATGAGCACAATCATCATTATTTGTTTACAAAGCAAGAAAAGATGGGACACGACTTGCACATTAAGTCAAAGGCCAAGAAACCGGATCAATAAAGGTCTTCCAAATTTCCTAACCCTTCCCTGATTACATTCACTTCATCTGTGGAGCAATCAACAATGGTAGAAGCAACTTGATTGCCATAGCCTCCATCAATGACGCAATCAACCATATGCTCAAACTTTTCATGGATCAATTCCGGGTCTGTGGAATATTCAATAACATCGTCTTCATCGCGAATGGATGTGGTCACAATCGGATTACCCAATAACCTAACCAATTCCCTTGGAATGTTGTGATCGGGAATGCGGATGCCGATGGTTTTTTTCTTCGAAGTAAATATTTTAGGTATCAAATTGCTGGCTTCTAAAATAAAGGTATAAGGCCCTGGGAGTCCTTTTTTCATCATTTTAAAAGTTTGATTATCTACATGTTTAGCAAAGTCCGTGATATGACTTAAATCATAGCAAATGATCGACAGGTTTGCTTTTTCAGGCTTTATACCTTTGATTTGAGCCACCCTTTCCACAGCCTTTTTATTGTTGATATCACAACCTAAACCATAAACTGTGTCGGTGGGGTAAATGATCACTCCGCCATTTTTTAAAATATCAACCACCTTCATCAGTTCTCGTTGATTGGGGTTTTCGGGATAAATTTTAATCAACATATCAAATCGATTTGGTTTAAACAATAATAATGAATTGGATCAATCAAGTCATTCAATACCATGACTTAGTTTATACTTGTTATCAAATTAACTTTTATATGATGAAGCGCCTCTTTTTTTTAATGTTGATTCTACCTTTTGGAATCGCTATTGCCCAAGAACCACTCACTCCTGAAAATCTATGGAAGCTTAAGCGAATCTACGGTGAACAAGTTTCGCCATCGGGAGACATGATCATTTATACATTAAAAACCTATGATCTGGATCAAAACAATGGCACCGCTCACCTTTACTTGATGAATACGGATGGTGGAAACAATAAAATGATTTCAGATGGAGAAACCAGTATCATTGATGCTCAATGGCGACCGGATGGAAAAAAAATAGGGTATTTATCGTCCGAATCTGGTAGTATGCAATTATGGGAAATCAACCCTGATGGAAGTGAAAAGCGAAAAATCACTGAACTGCCAAACGGTATTTCAAATTGGCATTATTCGCCAGACATCAAGCACATCAGTTTTACCCAAGAAGTGCAAATGGAGCAAAGCTTGGCAGAAAAACATCGTGATTTGCCGAAAGCCACAGGCCGAGCTTATGACGACTTAATGTATAGGCATTGGGCAGAGTGGCATAATTACAAATACAGTCATGTTTTTTATGCTCCATACGATGATGGACAAATCGGGGCGGACTATATCGACATTATGCCCGCTGATCCATACGACAGTCCCTTGCAACCATTCGGTGGAGGTGAATCCATTGTTTGGGCTCCTGACGGCAAGTCGATCATCTACGTTTGCAAAAAGAAAAAAGGAAAAGAATGGGCGGAAAGCACCAACTCAGACCTTTACCAATATGATCTAGAATCAGGAAGCACGAGAAACCTAACCGATTTTAATCAGGGTTACGATACCGAACCTGTGTTTTCACCTGACGGAAGTAAATTGGCGTGGATGAGCATGAAGCGAGACGGTTTTGAGTCTGATAAAAACATCGTTCGTGTGATGGATATGACCACCGGTAAACACACGGCCATAACCGAAGATATTGATCAAACATTTGGGCACCTGGTATGGGCAAAAACATCCAACACGCTCTACGTTACAAGCCCTGTTAACGCAACCTATCAGGTGTTTGAAATCAAATTTGATGATCAACTTAACCGCACGGGCTTCAACACTGTTACCGAAGGCATCCACAACATCAATTCCATTCAACTGAGCGGAAGTCGATTGATCGGCACAAAGACCACCATGAGCCGGCCGGCTGAACTTTTTTCCTGGGATAGAAAAACCGGCAAGGAAGCGCAATTGAGCAATGCAAATGGAACTTTGCTCGCAAATATGCCGATGGGTAAAGTTGAAAAAAGGATGATCAAAACCACTGACGGAAAAGAAATGCATACCTGGGTGATTTATCCGGTAGGTTTTAATCCCGACTTAAAGTACCCGACATTACTCTATTGCCAGGGCGGTCCGCAAAGTGCCGTAAGTCAGTTTTTCAGCTACAGATGGAACTTTCAACTGATGGCCTCAAAAGGGTACATAGTTGTGGCTCCGAACAGACGAGGCTTACCTTCTTTTGGACAAGACTGGAACGATGAAATATCACAAGACTGGGGTGGTCAGGCCATGAAGGATTATCTCAGTGCAATCGATGAAATATCGAAAGAACCCTATGTTGATAAGGATCGTTTGGGTGCCGTTGGTGCTTCATATGGCGGATACAGCGTTTATTACTTAGCAGGCATTCACAATGGGCGATTCAAAGCATTTATCAGTCATTGCGGACTGTTTAATCTGGAAAGCTGGTATGCCAGCACGGAGGAACTATTCTTTGCCAATTGGGATATTGGAGGGCCTTACTGGAATAGCCCAACACCCAAAAGCTATAAAAAATTCAGTCCGCACTTAAAGGTTGATAAATGGGACACCCCGATAATGGTAATCCACAATCAATTGGATTTTAGAGTGCCGCTTACTCAGGGTTTGGAAGCCTTTAATGCCGCACAAATACGCGGTGTTCCGAGCAAATTGCTTTATTACCCTGACGAAGGCCACTGGGTTTTAAAGCCCCAGAATGGAGTGTTGTGGCATCGTGAGTTTTACGATTGGCTGGATCAGTGGCTCAAGGATTAAAAACACTAAGCCTCTTCTACGGGTATTACAAATCGCACATCAGCCCATTCGCAAATAATTTTCACCCCGTTGTCTGTTTCTCCCAAACGTATGGTGAATTGTTCAATCGGTTTATTTAAATGATCTATTGGCACTTTAAAGCGAACGATATCCTGAGCATAATCGGGCTCAGAGAAGCCCCATCTATCCCATGTTGCATTGATACCGATTTCAAAAGAATCTGCTCCGGGTATAGCATAAGCACCATAGGTGCCTGCACTGATTTTTTTGCCGTTTATAATCACGGCTTTACTAAATTCAAAAGTGGTTGCCTCATTTGCCCCCAACCTCCAATAATTACCATAAGGCTGGAGCGCTCCTTCGTCTTCCTCTCCAAAAATCAATCTATCTCGCATGCTGGGTCTGCTGTAATCAATATCTACCAACAGTCCGTTTTCTGTTTTAATGCGCTGTTCAGCTGGCGGACTAAGCGTTCTGTTTCTGTGATCTAAATATGCCCAAAAGGCTCCGCCTGCGGCAATAAGTATGGCAAGGACAACCAGTATTTTTTTCGTCATGTGTTTAAAGAATGAAATGCGAAAGTAGCAGAATCAAATACTGGGAAAATACTTGCTTTAATAACTTGTTTGATCTTGGCTTAATGAAGTAATCAGAAATTCATATTTTTCGTTCATAATAATATGATCATGGCAACAAACAGAACCATTAACAGTTATATATCATCAAACCAATGGTCGGGAGAACTGAAAAAATTGCGTGAGATTATTCTTAAAAAAAAGGCATTTAAGGAGGCCTTAAAGTGGGGAACTCCGCATTATACAATTGATGGCAAAAACCTCGTTGGTCTTGCTGGATTTAAAGCGTATGTGGGAATATGGTTTCATCAGGGAGTTTTTCTGAACGACCCACAGGATGTTTTAGTGAACGCACAAGCTGGAACAACAAAAGGGCTTAGACAATGGCGATTTAATAGCATCCATGAAATCGATGAAACCCTTGTTTCACAATACCTTGACGAAGTCATCGCCAATCACAAGAAAGGAAAAACCATTGCTCACACCAAAAAGAAGATGGTACTTGAGCCTGAACTAAAAACTGCTTTTATAAACAACACTCAGCTAAAAGATGCATTTGATAAGCTTTCACCAGGCAAGCAAAGGGAATACGCTGAACACATAGCACAAGCAAAGCGTATGGAGACCCGTATCTCTCGAATTGAAAAAATTAAACCGATGATAATTAGAGGTGAAGGATTGAACGATAAGTATAAGAAATGAAAAGCTAGTTGTAGTTCATTACAAGTCTTTGACTACTTTTGAAAGGCAGCGAGTGAGAGATCAATCTCGCTCACGAGCTACTGATAGATGTCTTTGAATTTTAATATTACCCAACCTAGAACCATTGCCCTGGTTTATCTACTTATCGGATTTACCTGGATCATTAGCAGTGACATAATCCTTGAAACTGCTCATAGACAAGATGTTGACAAGATAATTTCCATAGAGCAGATCAAAGGTTTGTTTTATGTGTCTGTTACGGGTGTCCTCCTTTATTTACTGCTAAAAAGAAATCAAAAGAGAATTTTCACCCAACAAGAAATTCTCAGTCAATTATTCAAGAACAAGGACATGGGGCTTTTTAAAGTAAACCCCGATGGTGTTTTCCTTATGGTATCAGAGAACTTTGCGCATATGTTGGGCTATACCGTAGAAGACCTTAAACTAATAAAGATCAGGGAAATAACTCATCCTGAAGACCAGGAACATGATGCTGAAATTTGGCGATCACTGATTCAGGGAAAAACCGACAGTTTTCATTATGAGAAGCGTTTCGTTCACCGCAAAACAGGCAGTCCGGTCTGGGTTGAAATTAACGGAAACGTTCAACGCGATGAAAAAAGAATAACCTACATCGTATCGATGGTACAAAACCTGATGCCCATTCAAATCAACCGCAATAAAGCCGCATCTGAACTAAGAGAAAAGAACGCGCTAATCAACAGTACGGATGACCTTATTTGGTCGGTTGATAGTGCCTTCAGCCTTGTTTCATTCAATAATGCCTATCGTGATTTTATCATCAATCTGACCGGAATAAAGCCTGAACCGGGTATGACCGGAACTACCGATTTTAAAACGGTCATGAATGAGTCAAGTCGCTGGGAGCACTATTATACACGTGTTTTGCGGAAGGAGTCGTTTTCGATGGTTGAACGAATAAAAATTGAAGAAGATGAACGATATATAGAAATCACCTTCAATCCGATTATTGAGAAAAACAAGGTACTTGGTGTGAGTTGCTTCGGCCGAGACATCACCAGTATAATGAAGGTGCAAAACCGCCTTAAAGAAACGCTAAGATTGCTTGAAGAGTCGAATAATTTCGTAAAAACGTCCCTCAATAATATTCCAATTGGGGTTGCCGTCAATTACATCGACTCTGGTGAGGCCACTTTGGTCAATCAAAAGTTTTCAGAGATATACGGATGGCCCATCGCAGATTTGACGGACATCGAAAACTTCTTTAACATCGTGTATCCTGATCCGGAATACCGAGAAAAAATAAAATCTCAAATTCAAGCAGACATAAGCAGTGGCGACCCTAAAAGAATGGAATGGAAAGGCATCATGATCACCACTAAAACAGGGGAAAAACGCATTATAAACGCTAAAAACATCCCTGTATTTGAACAAAACCTTATGATTTCAACCGTAGTGGATGTAACTGAACTCACCAAGCACATCAGAACAATCGAAAAACAAAACGGTAAACTCACCGAAATCGCCTGGATGCAATCACATAAAGTGCGTTCGCCTCTGGCTAAGATCATCGCTTTGGTAAACCTTATTTTGGATGAAACCCCTGAAGCGGTTAAAGACCAAAAGACTTTTCACTACCTGAGCGACTCAGCCGAAGAGCTCGACAGCATCATTCGTGATATCAGCGACAAGACAAGAACGGTTGATATCAATAAATAAGAATCCCTCATCTTCGCGGAAAATTATACCTCTAAATGGGTATTGATGGCTGAACAAGTCAAGCGTTCTTTTGTAGTTATTTTAATTCGGTTTAACTAAGCATACTCCACTTAGATGCATCACATCAAAATTCTTTTACTGGCTGCCTTATTATTTCTTTCAAGCTCATTGAGCTTCAGTCAATACGCAATTTCAGACAGTACGCAAACCGAAGTGAGAATGCTGATTAACCTGATGGATTACATCGCGAAGGATTATCAAATGGCAGTTGAGGACGGTGAAGTCATCAATGATTTTGAATATGCTGAAATGACCGAGTTTTCCGGAAATGCGTTAGAAATATTCAACCGGCTCAAAAAGGATAGTTCTATTGATTTTGAACCGATTATAGAACAAGAGGTAGAGCGCTTGCAATCGTTGATCTCTGAAAAAGCCTGGCCCGCTGAAGTAAGTGAAACCGCTAATTTTATTCGTGACGAAATCGTTGAATTGAGGCTGGTACCATTAGCACCGGCTGCTTGGCCAAACCTCAAAAAAGGCCAAGCGCTTTTTGCACAACAATGTGCTTCTTGTCACGGTGCAGATGGAAAAGGAAACGGTCCGGCTTCAGCGGGTTTAAATCCTATGCCAACGAATTTCCATGATAGAGAAGTAATCAACAAGATAGCTCCATTGCAAGCATTTAACACCATATCCCTAGGAATAGAAGGAACCTCGATGCGGGCATTTGAAGAACTATCACCTGAGGAAGTTTGGAACCTTTCGTTCTATATCCTGAGCTTGCCACATAAAGGGGAAAAACATAGATCGCAACAAGCCATTGCAAAAATCGGGTTGGAAGAGATAGCCACGCTCAGCAATGAAAAACTTCAAAAACGTTACCCTGACATCAATATAGGTTCCATAAGAACCGCGCCACCCGAGGTTGATAATGACTATTTATCGGTTGCCCAAAACCTCTTGGATCAGTCGCTAAAGGCTTATAACGAAGGTGATTTAAAACACGCGTCAAATCTTGCGCTAAAAGCTTATCTACAAGGCGTTGAACCTGTAGAGCCACACATAAAGGCATCAGATAATAAGCTCTTTCAAGATTTAGAAGCATCCATGATGGGCATTCGGGCATCGATGAAGGATGGAGAGAAAGGTGCGGTTCTGACTGCTTATGAGCTGGCCACATCCAAGATTGAAGCATCAAAAACATTGTTAGGCTCAACCGACCGGAGCATGATGATGACAGCAACAATCGCCCTGACCATCTTATTAAGAGAAGGCCTTGAAGCATTTCTGATCATTTTAGCGATTTTAGGAATCTTACAATCGATGGGTGCGGCCCGCGCGATCAAATGGGTGCACAGCGGCTGGATAATTGCCGTAGTTATGGGTATTGCAGGCTGGTTTTTTGCAGATGCATTGATGACATGGGATGCTCAAACTCGCGAATTAATGGAAGGAGTGATTGCTTTGGTTGCTGTTTTGGTACTGCTCTACCTTGGATTTTGGATGCACGGGAAAACCAATGCTACCAAATGGAAGGCTTTTGTGGAAACCCGCGTAAAAACCCTGATCAATAACAACAACATGATCGGTTTGGCTTCATTTTCATTTATTGTGGTGTTTAGGGAAGCTTTTGAATCGGTGCTCTTTCTTTCGGCCCTCACGGCAGATAACTCTTCCGAAAGCAGTATGGGGGTTTTTATCGGAACCATCATATCAGCTGTTTTATTGTTTTTTATCGCCTGGAGCATGTTGAAATGGTTTAAAAAAATGCCCATTCATAAAGTCTTTTTCTATGCATCAATCATCATGCTTGCGCTGGCTTTTATTTTAGCAGGTGAGGGTGTTCATGCACTGCAGGAAGGAGGATATATTGAAATCAATTCGTTTCCAATTAACATCAGGTTTTCGATAATCGGATTATACCCAACCTATGAAACCATTTTCACTCAACTAGCGATATTTGCACTTATTGTTGGGTTATGGAAATGGAGTTCGCGAAAAAGTCTTGCAACAAGCCCTTAATATAACTATTCTTACATTTATTAACTTTTAAACTCACCACCATGGATGCCACTCAGGTTCATTTACTAACCAATCACATACCCATCTTGGGTTCAATATTTGGCTTTGTTCTATTGATCGCAGGAATGATCATGAAAAACTCCACCCTTGAAAAAACAGGGCTCGTAACCATCGTTTTTGTAGCACTAATGACCATACCTGTTTTTTTGTCTGGTGAAGAAGCTGAACATGCAGTGGAAAACTTGCAGGGGGTTTCTGAACATGAACTCGAGGAACACGAAGAGCATGCAGAGCTATCTCTTTGGATCATGATGGCATCAGGTGTTTTATCGCTGATTTCACTCATCACTTATTATTATGCAGTCCACCTGCGCAAGATGACGAGAATTGCAGCAGCGGTAGTTACATTTATGGGATTTATTACATTGATTCCGTTAGCTGATCATGGTGGAAAAATTATGCACCAGGAATTGCGCGAAAACACTTCTCAACAACAGGAAAAAACAGACCATTAGAAACCTGAGTTCGATCATTCTTCACAATTCAGACTTCCTATGAATAATGAGTTTCAGCAAAAGTTGATGCAAAATACATAGGAGAAATTTAAGCAGAGAAGCGCTGTTGTAAGATAAGAAATGAGCTACGCTTATCCATAAAACCCGATCTACTGCGTTGCATATTCGCGCTTGAGCCCGATAAAGCTTTGAAAATGCGCCTTGTATATCACATTTTATGAATATCTGAATTTCCGAATAATAATCGGACTCAGGTTAGAACTAAAAAAAGAAGGACACGAAACGTGTCCTTCTTCTACCCTTTTCATGGGTTACCAAGCCCACGAACCTACTAATGATCGTTACTTTGATGGCGATTGAGCCACCAATATTTTGTTTTGATCTTTCTGAATTTGCTCAATCTCGCCATACATAAAAGAGCTGTAGGCTTCGTTGATCACCAATGATTCCTTGCGCTCATCATACTGCAACATAGCGGTTGGGAAATCCAATACGTCTTTCAATTGCGATGGCACTGTTTTTTGATCATAAAGAAAAATATCAAACTCAAACCCCTTTTTTCCGGTTACCGTTTCACCCGCTCCTTGCGTTGAAACAATCAGTTTTTTAGTGACGTGTAATGGCATGTAATAGTTGAGCGTATAATGAGCATCAGCGGCCAGTTTTAACTTAAACTTTCCATTTCGCTTTAAATGCACTTCATCAATTTTTTCATTGTTATCATACACTTCAATTACAGAAGGAAGTTGCTTTCCGATTTCTGAGTGCACCTGACCTTTTAAAACAAATGGTTCGGTTGTCGATTTCTGAGCTAGCACGATAGATCCTTGAATCAAGATCAGGCCAAAAACGAATAATGTGTGTTGAAGCGTTTTCATAATATTTGATTTTTCAATGCTCAAGATTACATCTCTTGAATCAACTGGAATAGCGCCTACTTCCTTGCGTGTTTTGATGACTTCCGAATCAACGTGCGTTTTCCCAATAAACCATTTCAACCAAACAACGTGAAGGAAATTTAACGCGCCTTATCATTAATGATAACAGGATCCGATTTTAATAATTCCTTTTGAGCAGCATAAATGCTCGATGTGTATGCCATATTTACTTCCAACGACCGATTGTATTCATCGTACTCAATCAGAGCAGTTGGAAAATCCAACAAGTCTTTCGATCTACCTGCAAAAGCATCAGACTTGTACAGAAAAACATCGAAATCAAACTGAGTGTCAAGCGGAGCTCCTGTTTTAGTAACTCCCTGAGTGGAAACGACAACCTTCTTTGTCTCATGATCTTTCATGGAAACGCTCAATGTATAATAGGAATCTGAAATGAGTGATATCTTGAACTTTCCATTTCGTTTAATGGCAACATTCTGTACTACCTTATTGCCGAGGAAAACCTTCATCTCAGATGGAGCTTTAAGTCCTGATTCAGGATAGACTTTTCCTTTTAAAA
>JBBDRU010000012.1:0-13238 GCA_040905305.1 Salibacteraceae bacterium
GACTTTATTTGATATGTCCAGTTTTCCACTATATTTTTTTTCATATTTCATGATAAACATTCTATCATTAGCACCCTCTCGATAAGAAACCACAAATATTTAATGAGAATCACAGAGCGAGAAATTCTAACAATAATTTCCGGCAGCAATTGATGAACATTTTTAATTAGGATTCGGATCAGGTTTATTTATTCCAACGCTCCATCACTTTAGATGAAATACCCGTGGTGCTGTATCCGCCATCGTGAAATAGGTTTTGCATCGTCACGTATCGGGTGAGGTCGCTAAACATTGAAACACAATAATCAGCGCAGGCTTCACCGTCTGCATTGCCCAATGGAGACATTTCTTCCGCGAAATCGAAGAATTTATCGAATCCGGCAATACCGCTTCCAGCAGCCGTTACCGTTGGCGATTGTGAAATGGTATTGATCCTTACCTTATTGCGCACTCCGTAGTGATATCCAAAACTTCGCGCAATCGATTCAAGGGTTGACTTTGCATCGGCCATGTCGCTGTAAAAAGGATAGGCCTCCTGCGCTGCGATATAGGATAGCGCCAAAATAGAACCCCAGTCGTTCATCGCATCTTTAGTGTAAAGGGTTTGGATCACTTTGTGAAAAGACAATGCCGAAATATCAAGGGTCTTTTGAAACCAATCGTGGTTCAACTCGGTGTATGCTTTTTCTTTTCTAACGTTGGGCGACATGCCAATAGAATGTAGCACAAAATCAAGCTTTCCATATTTTTCTGTGGCCACATCAACAAGCTTCGAAAGGTCCTCCATGCTCGTTGCATCAGCAGGGATCACCTCCGTATTACACTTCTCAGCCAACTCATTGATGGTTCCCATTCGTAACGCAATCGGAGCATTCGAAAGCACGAATTCAGCTCCTTCATCATGTGCTTTCTCTGCCACTTTCCAAGCGATGGAACGTTTGTCTAACGCTCCGAAGATTATTCCTTTTTTGTTTTCTAATAATTTGCTCATATCTTTTTGACTATGGTTTATTCGTTCGCGGTAAAAATAACATTGTTCTTTGATTCATGCCTTATGTTTCGGTCAGCAGCAATCGTGCGCTTTCCAACGATGCATCGGTTAGCTTGTTTCCACTAAACATCGCGGCAATTTCTTCTACACGCTTGCTTTCGTCTAACACTTCAAGCCTGGATACCACCTGATCTTTTTCTTCGCTTTTAGCAATGCGCACGTGATGCTTTCCTTTGGACGCAACACCGGGCAAGTGAGTAACTGCTATGATTTGGGCATCGGCAGCAATCGATTTCATCAGCTTACCAATTTGCTTGGCCACTTCCCCACTCACACCTGTATCAACTTCGTCAAAAATCAGAGTGGGCATGCGGTCTGCGGATGCGATAATGCTTTTTAACGCGAGCATAAGGCGCGCCACTTCCCCACCCGATGCACTTTCCTTTAAAGGCACTATTCGTTGGTTTCCATTGGCATCAAATAAAATATCGATCTGGTCTGCCCCGTTGGTGAAAAACGTGTCGGTTCTCTGAAGGTCAAAAACAACCTCTGCTTTCTCCATGCCCAATTTTCTCACCTGCGTCTGCAATTGCGTCTGAAACGGCTTCAGCGCCTCAAAGCGTTTTTTGCTCAATCGATTTGCAGCACCTTCAAGTTGTTTTTTGTATTCATCGAGTTGCCCGGTCAATTTTAAGAGCTCATCGTCATACGAATCAATACCCTGAAGTTTTAAACCATACTCCTCTCTTATCGTGATCAATGCTTCTACCGTTTGTACATTGTGTTTATGCATCAAGCGGTTAAAAACATCCATTTTTTCACGTATAGCTCCCAGTTTGGACGGATCTGATTCAATGCTGTTGAGTTGACGTGCACATTCTGAATGAACGTCTTCCACCTCAATAAAAACCGACTGCAACCGGTCGTGCAAATCCTGCAGACTTGACGAAAAATTTGATACTGCCTTTAGCTCGTTTACAGCTATGCGAAGTGCTTGTGATGCTCCAGCGTCATCTCCATCGAGTGCCGAGGCTGCGAGACTCAACGCCCGCTGAATCTCTTCTGCATGCTCCAGTTCATTCATTTCTTCCTCAAGCATCAAAAATGCTTCAGCGTCTAATTCAACTTCTGAAAGCTCAGAAAACTGAAACCGAAAATAGTCTTCGTCTTTCCGCACCTGCTCTGCTGACTCTTTCATTCGTTTCAACTGATCTGTGGTGCTTTTAAAGCGGTTAAAAGCTTGGCGGTAGGCACTCAGCTCTTCACCGGTCTTTGCAAAAAGATCCAGCTGTTGCATTTGGTATTGGGTCGATTGCAAAGCGATGTTTTCTTGCTGACCGTGCATGTCCACCAAATGCGTACTCACCTCATGAAGCAAGGATACAGAAACCGGTGAATCATTGATGAATGCACGGCTACGGCCGCTGGTGGTTAACTCTCTGCGTAATAATATATCAGAAAGCACATCCAATCCTTCAGCTTCGAGTCGTTCATTTAAGGCAGCGCTTTCATGTTTAAAAACCGCTTCCACCACGCTTTTCTCCTGTCCTTTTCTGATAGCGTTGAAATTTGCTCTGTTTCCTAGCACCAATCCCAAAGCTTCTAAAAGAATCGACTTCCCCGAGCCTGTTTCACCCGTAATGACCGTAAACCCCGTTTCGAAGTCCAACTCTGAACGATCGATTAAAGCATAATTTGAAATCAACAAGCTCTTGAGCATGCGTTAGTTTTGTCCAAAGCTAAAAAGCTTGGGCACCATTTCGTGTCAAAAAGCGGATATTTTTGCGAACTTATGAGCAGTCTGTTGATTTTCTTTTTAAAATTGATTTCACACTTGCCCCTGTGGGTGCTCTATAAAATCGGAAGCGTGTTGGGATGGTTGCTCCTGAATGTATTTCACTACCGAAAGAACGTCATTCTGTCCAATATTAGCACTAGTTTCCCTAAAAAAAGCAAAGCCGAGATCGATTTCATCATGCGTGAATACTACAGGTATCTAAGCGATGTAATGGTAGAAACCATCGCGCTCTGGAACATCGATAAGCAAGAGTTGATGAAGCGATGTCGATTTGAAAACCCTGAACTTTTGAAGCCTTATGAATCCAATAGTCGCAATGTGATCATAATGATGGGACACTCCGGAAACTGGGAATGGGCAGGATTAGCCACAGAGTTGTACTTCAACTTTACAATCTTGCCAGTTTATCGCTCGGTTAAAGACCCTGTCATAAATCATTTTTTGAGAACCATTCGGAGCCGATTTGGATCGCACCCTGTTCTGGATAGCATTGCCTTTTCGGAGATAAAAAAACATGATTCACCTCATGCCGTAGCGATGCTGGCAGATCAAACCCCGGGAGCGAAAAAAGGCTGGTGGATTGAATTTCTGAATCAACCTACCCCATTCTTCAGAGGCTCAGAAATACTCGCAAAGCGATTGAACTATGATGTGGTTTTCGCTCATGTAAAGCGTGAAAACCGTGGATATTATTGCATTAAGCTATCCAAATTTGATGGAAATAAAGAAGATGAATATGTTCTGACCACGGCATTCGCAAAATTTCTAGAAATGCAGATCAAACAGCAACCAGAAAATTGGCTTTGGTCGCATAAGCGCTGGAAACACCAGCCGAATGAGAAAAGTATTTGGATGGAAGGGAATGCTAAATAGCCCCAGCCTCAATCAAATGCACAATGCTTTCAATTTCTGCGTCTTCACCCGTTGGGTCGTACTTGCTTTTAAGGTCTTGACCAAACATGCGCGACAGTCCCTGCCAGAAAAAGGCAGAAATATTACCTCTGAACTCCTGTACAATTTCATAGGAAGATTCACCTGTTTCCCGGTCGATTAATTTGATGAGAATTCTACCTTGTGTTGTGGTCATGTTTCGAATGTCATCATCAAACTCTTCCTTGAGCTCTGCCTCGATCATTTTAAAATATTTCTTTCTGCCTCTTTTGGTCGAAACGGTGTCAAGTTGAACCTGGTATTTATCCAGTAAACTACCGGCAAGCTTTGCATAGGGATAAACCTTTTTCACATTTCTTTTTAGCCGTTCCCACTTCCTTTGTTCATAATCGCTTCTAAAAGTTCGCTCTTCTATGATCGTGAAATAAGGTAAATACTTAACAGGAACCGTATCGCCATCGATCATCTCAGCAGTCATTATGATCTTTCCCTCTCCCTGCGCAAAGCTTTTTGCGCAAAGCAAAGCACAACAACCGATGAATGAAAAAACGAAAATTGAAATGGCCTTTGCTCGCATGTAAATTGATAAATCCAAAGTCATACCAAATTTACGTAAGTGCGAATGAATTATTTGCGATTTAATCGCCACTTAGAAACAACGGGCTGTTCAGCAGTTTGAATTCCCGCACCTTCACCTTCCACCTGTGTGAACCCGATAAATGCAGCCAAAGCTGTTTCAGCAGTTTCATCGGAATTGTCCAAATATTCCTGTTTAAAATGATGTTCAACAAAATGTGTATCAAACTTACCTGATATGAAAGCTTCGTGGTTTATAGCAAATCGGCAAAACTCAAGCGTGGTAGTAACCCCGCTGATCTGGTACTCGTCAATTGCACGAGTCATACGCTCAATTGCGGCTTGCCGGTTTTCTCCATGGGTCACCAACTTGGCGATCATAGGATCATAATAAATCGGGATGGTCATTCCTTCTTCAAAGCCATCATCGAGTCGGACGCCCGGTCCCTGTGGCCTTCGGTAGGTTCTTAGCGTTCCAATATCGGGAAGGAAATTGTTTTTCGGATCTTCCGCATAAACGCGCACTTCAAGTGCATGGCCGTTTATGGTGAGGTCTTCTTGCTTGAAAGCCAGCTTTTCTCCACGTGCAACGTTTATCTGTTCGCGCACCAAATCAACGTTGGTGATCAATTCAGTGACCGGATGCTCTACCTGCAGGCGTGTATTCATCTCTAAAAAGTAGAAATTCATTTTATCGTCCACAAGAAACTCAACAGTTCCTACGCCAACATAATTGCAGCCTTTTGCCAGATTTACGGCACACTCGCCCATTTCTTTCCTCAATTCAGGCGTTAAAATTGCTGAAGGAGCCTCTTCAATCACCTTTTGATGCCTTCGCTGTATGCTACATTCACGCTCAAATAAATAAACGCAATTACCGTGTGTGTCGGCTAAAACCTGAATTTCAATATGCCTCGGAGAAGACACTAAACGTTCGATAAAAACGCTGGGGTTGCCAAAGGCTGAACGCGCTTCGTTCATCGCTAAAGTGAGTTGTTCATCAATGGATGCTTCATCATAAACGGCACGCATACCCTTACCACCGCCTCCGGCAGACGCTTTTATCAATACAGGAAGACCTACTTCGTCAACTACTTTCTTTGCTTGTTCCAACCCTACAACAGCTCCTTCAGAGCCGGGAATCAAAGGAACGTTTTGTTTCTCAGCTGTTTCTTTCGCGGCAAGCTTATCTCCCATCACTTCCATAGCGCTCGCAGGTGGGCCGATCAACGTGATGTTTTCCGCCTCGAGTCTGCGGGCAAATTTTGGATTTTCGGATAAGAATCCATAACCAGGATGAATACCATCTACACCTGCTTCTTTGGCCACTTTAATGATCTTCTCAAAATCAAGGTACGACTCTGATGATGGCGGTGGCCCAATGCAATAAGCTTCATCTGCAAAGCGAACAAAAAGCGCATTTCGATCAGCCTCCGAAAAAACAGCAACCGTGCTGATGTTCATTTCGCGGCAAGTGCGCATTATTCTCAATGCAATTTCTCCACGGTTGGCAACAAGTATTTTTTTCATCTTCCTATTCTAAAAGCTATGCTTAATCTGTTGTATGTATTAGTCAATGCTGAGCGCGATGAGGTTAACGTAGGGTAGGTCACTCTTGTGGGGTTCACTCCTATCGTATGCGAAATCGACACGCTTCGAAAATGCAAACTTAATCTTGAAACAGGAGTAATCCAGGTTAGCATGTTTTCATAATCTTCACGTTCATAACCTCTGGAACTGTTCATGAAAATGGGTGCTGTGAAGTAGTTTACCCCAACAGCAATAGATAACCCCAGTCTATTTGTGTTTTCATAGGTTGAAGCCTGACCGAAGTTTAATCCAATCATGGCGCCTGCTTCAGCATGGAAAGTACCTAATCGCTCTGTCCGCTCCTTTGCAAAAATGCCAGTACGAAAATCTTCTATATCAATGGAGTCCGTGGAGTATCGGAAACCATCATCCGTTCTTACATCAATGCCGGAAATGGAAACAAGCAACGGAACATCCAAAGTGAAGGAAACCGATGATCCAAATTCAAGCAGGCGGAAACGCGGCTCATAACTTATGTTCAATACACCCACACCACGATTAAAAACCGGCTCGGGATAAGCCGCATTTTGTTTTAATTTATAGTAAGTTTCCATCTGTGGCGAGCGAAACCAATGCGCGCCAACGGTGAAGCCCAACTCATGGCGAAAAGAACTTCGAAAGTACTTAAAACTAAAGGCGTGAACCTTTCTCCCTTCTACATTGTCATGGCTTTGAGCCACTCCTCGATTTGAAGCAACCACCAGCACTAACATTAAAATCATGAGTTGCTTAATCATTCCAAACGATCATCAAATAATTCATCAAAATAGGTTGTTAACGCACCTGTCTGTAAATCATACAGAAAAAGTCCGTTTTCAGTACCGATGTAAATTGTACTGCCCAGAGCATCAAGATCACTGATAGTTTCACTGAACATTATTTGTTCACTTGTTTTGATGGCACTAATGTTGCAATAACTTCCATCGAGCGCAAGCTCTGCGATAAAGCCGAGGTCTTCGGTTTGTTTGGTGAGCTCATTGCTAAAAAACTGGATGTAAAACCTGCATGAAGTGTTCGAGTGATCCAACAATTTTACTGGCCCGATAGCTTCATTATTGTATTCGCAATTTTCTGAAATCCGCAGCTGACTTACAGGTTTTTCATTGATGGTCGTTGAGAACAGTTCCGTGGCCGGAACAAATGGCCTGGGATGTACATTCAACCCAAGCACGTATCGATCATCGATTAAAAATGGATCTTGAACACCCTTATAGTTAAAACCTTCTGCCGTTTTTTCCTGAGCGATAAAATCAACTGTATCGGGAAGTCCGGAAATGTTGTATTGTGGATTGGTAGTTAAAACCATTTTTCCTGTTTGATTAAAGACAGCATTGGGTGTCACCAAATTCTCAGAGCTTATTGTCATATCTGTTTCAAAAGCTTGCCAACCGTTATTTGGATTACCTAGAAAACGATAAATACCTATGTAGTAATCAGAGAAGAAACTACCGGAATTCGGATCCCAAAACTCTTTATAGTATCCTGTTCTGTATAGATCGCCTGAAGGGGAAACACTGTAGTCCACATAGAACCCTGTTGGCTCATAGAAGGGTGTTTCATCCATGTATTCTTCGTAAAAGTCAGGGCCAAACTGAAGGATCAGCGCATTGCTGATCAACCAAAAGTGTTCATCAATAGGAGAATAAAGCACCTCGGTAACAGACCAATCCACTTCTTCCAACTTAGAATACTTTGTTGGTTCGAAAATGTACTGACTTTTATCACTCAAACGAATCAAAACACCATTTTCAGTGCCAACAAAAAGGGAGTTATGTTCATCAAACGCCTCCACTTTAGTGATGGGGCCATTTACAAGTGATGGAATTAAAATAGGATGCAACTCCTTCTCCTTAACACAGGAAGCACACCCAAGGATCAAAGCTGTGAGCCAGAAAAATAAGTTTGATTTATTCATAGCCAACACTTAAGACGTTAAAAATATCTGAGGCGTACAATGCATATCCGTGGCTTTCTCCTTTAGGTATATGCAACACACCCAGTACCTCACCGTTTGAAGAAAAAAGTGGAGAACCGATATCGATAGTCTCAATCTCTTTGCTAATGGTCATCAACCTCATTTCCTCAAAGGTAATTGTCTCTAATGAGCTAATCTGCACAGTTGTGAAGCGAAGGGATTTAAAGACCGGAGATTTGATGTATTTCAAACGTATTGACTCACTGGTCACTGAGCCCAGCCTAATCGGATTGAATTCTTCGGCATCAACCTTGAGCAGTGCGAACCCCGTCACTGCAGAACGTTCAAGCACCTGAGCCTTTAACATAACACCATTAAAGAATTGAATCACAACCGATTCGCTTTCTAAAAGTTCACCTAAGTACGCCATAATATGACCCTTTTCGCTTATCAAAAACCCACTGGAAACCTTTTGATCTTCGGAAATAACCGACACCACCGATTCACTCAATCGGTTATTCAGTTTAGCGGAACTTACCATATTTATGGCTTCGGGTTTTGGAATAGTAAGTCGATAGCTTGATGGAATCCCGGATTGATCACTCTCAACGATTCTCTGTCCCGGTTTTGGGGCGGTTGCGTTGTCCTTTCCCTCGGCATCAACCTTTATTGCAGAATCTCCGGCAATTTCCATCACTTCGCCAGACGGTAATAATACCTCACCGCTATCCCCTTCCGCCTCTTCAAACCTATCGATGGGTTCAATTTGCCGATGCACTTCATAGTTTTCAAGCACTGTTATAAGCTCATCGGCTTCAATAAAAAGCATTGTAAAGTTTTCTACCACTGCATTGTAAAAGGCTTCGGTGGTCTGAATGTTTTTGTATTCATAAATCGTAGTTACCGTTTCATCAATAATCTCTTTATTATTTATCCGATCATAAAACTTCCAATGCATGTTGATTCTGGATGTCTTACCACCGTTAGCAACCTCATAATTTTTTGATGCAAATCCACGTCTAATGGAAAACGCTTCTACCCTGGCCTTGATCACAACCTCAGGAAAGCTATCGCTTCTAATGGAGTCAGATGTTTCAAAACCGATCTCATTCAAAAGTTTCAGCATAATTCCATGCCGAAAACCTGGTTCAAGCAGTTCGTCTTCGTGGAATTTCCAGCGGGTATAATCTCCGACCTCTGTGTAATAAGGCAAACCTGATATTAATGAATCAATGCCGATGTGAAACGCTGGTGTCCGATTGACTTTGCTTATGTTCCGCTCCAACTCAATATTGATGCTCAGATTTTTAGGAGCAGGAAAGGTTATGGTATCTGTGTAGGATTTATAACCTTTAGCTGCAATGGTAATACGGTGTTCCAGTATCTTTTTTTGCTCATTGAACCCGATATACACCTTGTTGTCAGAAGCAGAACCAGCGCTGTCGCCATCAATGAGCACTACCGCTGATGACGGAATGGTTTTCAGTATCACTTTGGTTTGCTGCGCCCATAAAAGAGCAGGCAGCAATCCCAATGCGATCAATAACTGAAAACGTAGCATATTGAGGTGAGCTTAGGCTAAAACCTCCTTTACCCGATCAGCAGCCTCTTGTAAAACTATTGCAGACTGTACTTTTAACCCTGAATCATCAATGATTTTCTTTGCCTCCACTGCATTTGTGCCCTGCAATCTCACAATGATCGGCACTGGAATGTCACCAATGTTCTTGTAAGCATCCACAACTCCTTGTGCTACTCTGTCGCAACGAACAATACCGCCAAAAATGTTGATCAATATAGCCTTCACGCTTTTGTCCTGAAGAATGATGCGGAATGCATTTTCAACGCGTTCGGCATTAGCGGAACCCCCGACATCCAAAAAGTTTGCCGGCTCTCCTCCACTCAATTTAATCATGTCCATAGTGGCCATCGCTAATCCGGCTCCATTGACCATGCAGCCCACGTTTCCGTCAAGCTTTACATAATTTAGGTTGAATTTTCCTGCCTCAACTTCTGTGGGATCCTCCTCGCTTACATCACGCATTTCAGCATAATCTTTATGCCTGAACAGCGCATTATCATCTAAAGTAACTTTTGAATCAACCGCCATAATCAGGTCATCTGAAGTTTTCAGCACTGGGTTGATCTCAAACATGGAAGCATCACAACCTTCATAAGCCTTGTAAAGGGCGGTAACAAACTTGGCCATTTCCTTCATGGCTGTCCCACTCAATCCTAAGTTGTAAGCGACCTTACGAGCCTGAAACGGCATCAAGCCAACCTTTGGGTCTATTTCTTCCTGAAAGATCAAGTGTGGTGTTTTTTCAGCTACGGTTTCAATGTCCATACCGCCTTCTGTTGAATACATAATCATGTTTCGTCCGGTTTGACGATTCAACAACACACTCATGTAATATTCGGAAGGCTCACTCTCACCAGGGTAATAAACATCCTGAGCGACCAGCACTTTACTCACCAACTTGCCTTTCTCACCAGTTTGAAGCGTTACCAAAGTATTGCCCAAAATATTTCCAGCAATGGTTTTAACATCATCCAGCGATTTGGCCAATGCCACACCGTGTTGGTCGCTTCCAATAATGGTGCCTTTTCCACGGCCACCAGCATGAATTTGTGCTTTAACTACCCACCAGCCGGTGCCGGTTTCTTCCTGTAGTTTCTTGGCTGCGTCAACCGCTTGATCAGGGGTTTCAGCAACATAGCCTTCTTGTATTCTAACGCCAAAACTCTTTAGAATGGACTTTCCTTGGTATTCGTGTAAATTCATGTTTTTGTCTTGAGTTTATTTCTTTAGGGCTTCAAATGTAACCTTCACCAGGCAAGTTTCAAACCCAATAATATTATGGTAACATCGCTTTAAACGCATCGTAACTATCAGGTGCAAAAGCCGTGGTTGAACACTCCAACTCTTCGGCCCTGGATGTTATATCTTCAACACGTGTTTCTGGGTTTGGGTGCGTGCTCAAAAAAGCCGGAACTTCCACACCTGAACTTTCATCTGAAAGCCGCTGAAAAAACACCGCAGCACCATCACATCGGTAAGGGGTGGTTGATAAATATTCAACGGAATAAGCATCGGCTTCGGTTTCATCTGATCTGCTGAACTTAAGGGAAGCACCCTGGCTTGCTATTCCTGCCAAGACCTGCTCAACCATTGATGGATTTTCGCCAAGTGCTGCAGAGAGTAATAATTGAACCCCGTAGGTTTTTGTCATTTGCTTGACCGAGTGGCGTTGATCGGCATGTGCAATTTCATGCCCCATCACCCCCATCAAATCATCTTCTTCTTCCAAAAATTTAATGAGTCCTGTGTAGAAATATATGTAACCTCCTGGCGCGGCAAATGCATTTAACACTTCATCATCGATGATCCTGATTTCCCAATCGAACTCATCACGATAAATAATGGCATCTGACTCCAGTACCTGATCGCGCAAGTTTTCGATATAAGCATAAGCATCTGGGTATTCTTCTCTATCCAAAACCGGATATTCATCAGGATTACTTTCAATCTCAGACCGAAGCTGTAGCCCTAAGTTTTTATCATCTTCTACAGAGAAAAACAAATTAACAGGCTCAACTTTTTTGCAAGCGGTCAGCAGCAAGGATAACACGAACAGCGAAAAAATTGAAAACCGGGTTAAATACATGTTGATTAAATGATTACGCGTCTTTATTCTGTTCTTCTTCGGCTGCATCTGTAAGATGCGCGCTTAGTAATGGAAAAGCGAAAATTTGAAAAACATTGGATTCTGCATGAAAAACCCGATGATATAACTTTCTTAAGTCCTTGCTGAACATTGCGCTAAAAATAGGACCTAAACCATCCAAAACCTCCAGCGATTCAGCAAGCCTGTTCTGAATGTAAGTCTTTTGTTCGTCTTGATTTTCTGGTAAACCCCGACTATACACATCAAAATCTCGTTCAAAATGAGCATCTAGATGATCATAGATTGGTCTTAAATAATCCGCAGAAGAAAACGTTCGGATATGGGTTTGTTTTATAGCCTCGGCACGTTCTTCACGTGAAATCACTCCATCCTGGTGAACAGCCGCTAAAATTGTTGTCCACAAAATAGCGTCTCCCATTTTTTTCAACTCTTCTTCCTTGTAACTGTAAGTGTCCATTTTAATTGATTATTGATATGCAAAAATGCTTTTTTTAATCAAACATCGGCTTTGAATCTGTGGACATTTTCAGCAATGGCTAAGGACGAAGCGTTTAGTGATGAACAACTTGATTCTGACAAACGTTTTACAACCATGAAAAACCTCAAAGCTCCCATTATTATCACTACCGCAGTTTGGATGTTATTTCAGCTTATTCCATTTTTAAGTGCCAGCATGGTGCTTTTATTCACATTGCAGTTGATAACAACGCTATTCATGATCTGGATGGTGTTGCGTATTTTAAAAGATGGGAAACCAAGTAAAGCAACGTTTGAAGATCGCTTTTATGAAGATCAGTATTAAAACCTTTACTGCTCTTTCAATTTTTCGCTAAAGGCTTTTCTAAATTTATCCAATTTTGGCTGAATAACAAATGTGCAATAAGGCTGAGAACTATTGTTCTTAAAGTAGTTTTGATGATAGTCTTCAGCGGGGTAAAATTCACCTAACGCCTCAATGGTTGTGACCACGGGATCTTCATAGGCACCTGACTCATTAAGCTTATCAAGATAAAACTCAGCTTTCTCCTTTTGTTCCTTGTTGTGGTAAAAAATCGAGGAACGATACTGCGTACCAACATCATTTCCTTGCCTGTTAAGCGTTGTCGGATCATGGGTTTTCCAAAAAACCTCTAAAATTTCTTCAAAACTGATGGTTTCAGGATCATAAATAATTCTTGCTACTTCTGCATGGCCTGTTTTCCCGTCACAAACTTCACGGTACGAGGGATTTTTCACATCTCCACCAGTGTAGCCAGATGTAACACTTTTCACACCCTTCAACTCCTGAAAAACAGCCTCTACACACCAAAAACAACCTGCTCCTAACGTGGCGGTATCCATTCCTTCCATTTCTTCATTACTCATGTCTAACTCGCTTTCATAGTTTGCATCCAAACGTTTTTCATTAGCCTCTCCACAAGCAGATAAGGCTGCGAAGGGTGAAGACATTGTCAAGATAATCATCCATTTTGTCATAATGAATATCTAACGCACAACAATCATATTAGTTGCACCAACCTTTCTTTTCAGCACTTATTTATTCATCATCCAGATGGGATTCAAGCCCACGAACTTCAATGCTTCCTCCAAAGTCAAATATTGGGCACGCCTGAGCAATTTCAACAGCGGCATCAATATCTGTTGCCTCCAGGATCAAATATCCAGTTACCGAATCATTACCTTGAAATTTGAAAGCTTTTGAGTCGTTTTTTGTTACCACCACCGCTTCATTTTTCATGGGAAGCCCATCGATCAATATTCCTTCTTCCTCCAGATCTTCCATCCACC
>JBBDRU010000013.1:0-2138 GCA_040905305.1 Salibacteraceae bacterium
ACTGTTTCATTTGATATGAAATCCTGATATTGGTTGTAATACCCGTTTAAGTCAATAATAACACGGCCCAATCTTGCACGATATCCCAAATCAATTGCAGTAACTCTTTCGGGTTTGACCAAATCAATATTAGCGGCTTGAGGATCTCCGGAATTTACAGAGTTCAAAGAAAAAGCATTTTCATATGCATCTCTGCCTGAAATAGTAGCTGTAGTACTTCCGGTTGAAGCTGCTCCTGTGGGGCTCACGGCAAACGTCCTAACATAGCGGTCGAGGTTTGCTTCTGCTGAACCTACCAAAATAGCTCTACCTACATCAAGACCAATAAATAAATCCTGAGTGGTGGGGTTTCTAAAACCTGTTTGAATAGATCCCCTTATGTTATGATTTCTGTTTTCACCTGCTGTGTAGGTAGCAGATAATCGTGGTGAAAAGCTTCCTTCAAAAAGTTCAGATTCATCATATCGGACAG
The DNA here is from genome assembly GCA_040905305.1 of Salibacteraceae bacterium. GTDB lineage: Bacteria > Bacteroidota > Bacteroidia > Flavobacteriales_G > Salibacteraceae > SHAN690. The sequence continues at coordinate 473 of JBBDRU010000013.1, forward strand.
AACCTGTTAATTTCAATCTTTCATCTACAAGTTTTTTCTGTAATTGCAAATAAGCTCCATACTCACTATAAGGAATGGGACCATCATAATCAGTAAAAATGGTGCCAAATGAATTCAGCCTGTACTCTCTAAATGAACCACCCACTTGAATATCTGCAATATCTGAAGTGATGTGTGTAAAGTTGTAATTAGCATCTACATGACGTAGTTGAGAGGCATCTTTAAATTGAGAACCTGTTGCCAGGTCAGGGTCATTTGTAACCGTGTTAAAAGCATTTTGAAACTCCGGTGTTCCGGGTTCAAAACGGCCCATATCTGCTTGTTGTCTTGCAATTGCATGAGCATTTTCTGACGATGCACCGCCAATTGTTGCTGCAGCATAGGTGCCTATATAGTCTCCAAACCATTCTTGGTCAGATTTCCACGTCCTGTTGATGTTTATGGCCGTAAAACGGGTGTCATAAGAATCACCGGCGTCTTCATCAGTGATATATCCTCTCACGAAGAAATTATCATTTTTAATTTCCAGTTTGTGTTGCTGTAAAAAGAAGTTTTTAATGGCATATCTGTTTGCTCCCTGATAAATGGTTGAACCCACTCCAATTTTACCCAAATAGCTTACCTCAAAATCATCTGCAAAAGGTCTGTAATGAAGTGCCGCATCAAATTTCACGCTTTCAGCATCATAATCAGTTAAGTCCTTTTCAGCATAACCGGTCCGGCTCACATTTTCATTAGGTATGATACCCAGGTTGCCTGAAGCAGCATAAATATTTGTGCTTACCTCATCACCATAAATGTTTAATCCATCATAGTTAGGGTGTGATCTGTCACGACCGGGATTTAAAACATCAACATCACTCACAGCAAACCAGTCTGTACCTTTTAAGTATGAAAAGTTTGCCTTTGCCGCAAATTTATCTGAAAATTTGTGAGCAACACGTACTCCAAAATCTACAAAAGTGTTATCTCCTGCAGCTTCTTGTGAAGTAATTCCTTGTTTATAGTATGCACTGATTCCCGTGAAATCAAATGGGTTTTTACTGGTCATAAAAAGGATTCCGTTGAATGCATTGGCTCCATAAAGGGCAGATGAGGCCCCGGGGAGTAATTCAACACTGTGGACGTCAAGTTCTGTCATCCCTAGTAAGTTTCCTAAAACGAAGTTTAACGCAGGAGCTGAATTGTCCATTCCGTCAACCAGTTGAACAAAACGCGTGTTTGCAAATGTGGCAAAACCTCTTGTGTTTACAGACTGGAATGTCAAACTGTTTGTGTTAATGTCAACACCTTTCAGGTTTTCCAACCCTCCATAAAAAGATGCAGATGCTGTGCTTTTGATCTCTTTGATACCATAGCGCTCCACGGTTACTGGAGATTCAAAGATGCGCTCCGGGGTTCTGGAAGCCGAAACTACAATTTCATCAAGCGACGTTCCTTCAATAAGCACTGCGTCTACTACCTGGTTGTTGGTTGTAATTTCAAAAGACTTGCTTTCAAAACCCACGCTGCTTATTTCAATAGTAAAAGGGGGTGCTTGGGTGACGGTAAGTGTAAAGTTACCATCAAAATCTGTAACGGTACCTTGCGATGTTCCTGTTACAATAATGTTTGCGCCTAAAATGGGCATGCTGCTATTGTCTGTAACATTCCCGGTAATTGTGGT
>JBBDRU010000014.1:0-12985 GCA_040905305.1 Salibacteraceae bacterium
GTTTTATTGGTTTGGAAGACCAAAGTAATGCATTACAATTAAATATCAAAGGGTTGCCTGTACGATTAAGTGAAACCCTCCCTGGTTTAGAGGTCTTAAATAGCTGTTTTGTGGAGGGCCTTAGGGTTGACAGATCAACCAGTGAAAATGACACTACTCGAAAAGATATGTGGTGCGAATGAATGTTCGGATGGCAGCATTGAAAACCTTAGCCTTTTTGTAAACATCAAGTTTTTCGAAGTCGAACATAGATTTGGTTGAGTGAGAGTGAATGTGAGAGCGAAGTAAAAATCAGGTGAGCGTAAGGTCGCTCCCGCTCCCACGCTCACTGTTATTATTTTAGATTTTTGATCATAGCAAAAATGATTTTGGAAATCTCTTCAGCATCATTGTAAAAGTTATTAAACTGATCGTTGTGGAGTAATCCCTCATCATTTAAGATGTCTAGAATTGCAACACATTCAAAAACAGAACTCCGTGCAATAATGAAGAAGTTTCTTCTATCGGCTTTAGAGAACCTGCCAGAACCCTCAGCCAGGTTTAACACGATGCTGAAAGCAGCTCTACGCAATTGATCTTTAGTAGTGGGGTCGAGGTTCGATACTTTAATGAATGTTCGGATGGCAGCATTGAAAACCTTAGCCTTTTTGTAAACATCAAGTTTTTCGAAGTCGAACATAGATTTGGTTGAGTGAGAGTGAATGTGAGAGCGAAGTAAAAATCAGGTGAGCGTAAGGTCGCTCCCGCTCCCACGCTCACTTTGATTTTTGTACCCGGGGTGGGAATCGAACCCACACGATATTGCTATCACTGGATTTTGAATCCAGCGCGTCTACCAATTCCGCCACCCGGGCTTGTCTCTTGCCTCAAGAGCGGGGCGCGAAAATAATGAAAGTTTCAGATTATTCAATCACTCAATAATTGCGATCCAAATGCTCAACTTACCTTGATCATTTCTAGTCCATACCGGTCGGATCACCCCGTTGTGAGCTGCGATATTGTTATAGTCACCAAAAAACACATCGTCACTTGGGGTGAATGGACTATCGCTGATCTTAGTGTTTATGAAGTGTTCGCCACCATCTTTGGATACAGCCAAATAAACATCGGTTTTTAAACCTTCATGATTTCTTCGATCATAGAAAACCGCATATAGAAAACCCGTAGTCTGATCAATGGCCATCCAGGTGAAAAACTGATGCTTGCCGGGTGGGTCATCATTGATGCGTTTTGGTGCAGACCATGTTTTGCCATTGTCGGTTGATTTTACCAGCCAAATATCTGTGTCGTTTTCACCATTGCGTTGATCAGCCCAGTTGATGTAAATAGTGCCTCTGGTGTTAGCATTGCTATGGTCACAAAGCGTAATAGGCATTCCATTGGCTCGCCCGATTCCTGGAATGGAAAAAGCCCAATGAGCATCATTTTCAACCACAACTGTTTCTGGATTGAGACCGCCATTGACATCATTGATAAGTCGCTGAAAATAGATCTTCCCATTTAAGCCCCAACTCACTATAGGGTTGCCGTCAATATCGCTGGAGGGAACAGCGCCCTCAGCCGTTTCACTTTCATCTTCGCAATTACCGGACAAGGTGTTGATTTTTATGGGATCAATCCATTTTTTACCATTTTTTGAAGACGAAAAAAATATATTGGTTTCGCACCCTTCCTCTTCGCTTCCATATCGATCAAATTGGGTATAGGTGAGCAATAAGCGTTTTTTTACGGGATCCCAATAAGCCCACTCTTTGTCTTGATCCTTTGGTGGGTTGAACCCGATGCCCACACCATCATTCCAGGCATTTCGCCATCTTGCTTTTCGTTGACAAACAATCCTATCCAATATATCATCATTGGCCCAACCTTCACCCGATGGATTGCTCAAATGGAAGTAATAGAAGCCATGTCGATCATCTGCCACAATGCATGGATCTCCATACACACCCAGTGATGATTGAAGTCGTTCGGTTTTCCAGGTCTTTCCGCCATCTTTTGAATACGATACATAATCAAGCACAGTTCCCACTACCATTTTTTCGGTGTTGTTTGGATTGATGGCAATGCTGGGCTCACACGGTGCGAATTTCCCGTGTTCCTGTTCGTAGATCAAAACGTTTTGCTGTGCAAATGCCAGATCAGTTTGCAGAAGCAATACAAGCGTCATCAAACAAAGTGGTGCATTTCTTACAAGCATCATTTTTCAAAAGGAAATGTGGTAGAAAGTTTTGGATAGAATTGATTTTGCGGATTGGTATCGGCCATTTGACGGTCCGGGTCAATAATAATGCTTGAAATGTCTGATTTAGAAAAAGGAAGTTCGAGGCGATAAGAGGGATAAACCCATGGCCAATCTTCAGCGATGTGCCACTCACCTTTCATGTTTTTCGGCTTAGGCTTTTCACCGCGCATAACTTCCAACGGGATGTAATAGTGGTGTTTTTCTCCTTTTGCAATCACTTCAATTTCCAGTGGAAAAGGCATGGAACCGATGCGCTCTAGTTCCAAATCGGTCGTTTTTCCCCGGTCAATGACATTTTCAATAGCATAATCGATGCTTTTGGTGGTGCCCACCCATGCGTCAACATACCAGTCCAACTCGATGCCACTTGCTTTTTCCATGGTTCGCTTAAAGGCAAGGGGCGTAGGGTGTTTGAATTTCCATTCATCAAAATAACGAAGCATGCCCTTTTCAAACGTTTCATCACCAATAATGAACCGCATTTGGTTCACAAAAACACAACCCTTGGAATAGGCGTTTACCCCGTAATTTCTATTGCTTTCATACCAATCTGCATGGGTGGAAAGCGGTTCTTCGTTTCCTGTTTTTGCATTGGCAATATAGCTTCGGTAACTGCGCTCATGAGGATTGATTTTTCCGCGCGAAAAAAGCGAGTCGAGAACGATGTTTTGTGCAAATGTGGTAAAGCCTTCATCCATCCAGGGATATTTTGATTCATTGCTGGCAAGAACTCCATAATACCAATTGTGTATGGCTTCATGAACGGTTACGCTTACCAACCCACCAAATGATCCTGTGCCTGAAATCATGGTGCACATTGGGTATTCCATTCCACCATCTCCTCCCTGAATTACGCTGAATTGCGGATAGGGATACTCCCCAAAACGCTCGTTCATAATGTTGAATAGCTCAACTGTATAGGGAACCAGTCGTGTCCAGTTTTCTATCAGTGATGAGTCGTTGAAGTAGAAAAAATGCAATTTAGTGCCGTTGCTTAATTCGGTGCTCGTGTGGCTGTATTCAGGATCTGCCGCCCAGGCAAAGTCATGCACTTTTTCGGCTTTAAACCTCCATGTGTTTCGCGCGGTAGTGGATGTTTTTGATCCATACCCATGACCAACTTCTTCGGGATTCTGAACCACACCTGTGCCGGCAACCGTGTATCCTGAGTCTATGGTGATGTTTACTTCAAACGATCCAAATACGCCTTGAAATTCACGCGCAATGTAAGGCTCTGTATGCCAGCCGTCCTGATCGTATTCTGCCATTTTTGGATACCACTGCGTTAAGGTGTAGTCAATGCCTTCATTGTTGTTCCTGCCGCTGCGCCTGATTTGAACAGGCACTTGACTTTTAAATCGCATGTCAAATTGTTCGTTTTCACCCGGTAAAATGGGGCGGTCGAGGCTTACTTCCAAAACCGTTCCCACTACTTTATAATCCAGCTTTTTCCCGTCTTGCTTGAGCCATTTTATGTCATGGTATCCGATTTCATCATCGTTAAGACGAGCGATTCTATCTAGAATGCGCTGATCAGGATCATCCCGGGTGCGCGATCTTACATCCATCATGCTACCAGGCTTAAAAGCGTTGAAATAGAGGTGATAAAAAACCTTGTTGAGTGTATCTGGAGAATGATTTGTGTAAACAAGTTTCTGTGTACCTTCAAATCGGTGCGCATTCACATCAAAATCAATGTCCATTTTATAATCCACCTCTTGTTGCCAATAGGTGCTTTGGGCAAACAGTCCAGAACAGATGACGATAAAAACGGCAGATAAACTAACTCTCATTTTGTGATGATAACGTAGGATTAAAATTGGAAATAATAAAACAAGTCTTCGAGGTTAAAGAAACGCTGATTTTTCAAGCTGTAGCCATTCGAGGGTGCTGTTGCAAAATATATCTTCTTTTTCCTGATTTGTGAGGTTCATTTCCTCGATGAAGGCACCGATCTCTAGATCGCCCAGCGGAAAGGGGTAGTCAGACCCGAGGCAAACACGCTTTGAACCTTGCTGATCAAGAATGAAGCGCAGGGCATCTGCATCGTGCGTAATGCAGTCCACCCAAAACTTCCCGATGTATTCTCTCGGGTTTATTGGGTTATCAATGGCCACAAGGTCTGGCCTGCAATTAAAACCATGCTCAATGCGGCCGATGGTGCCGAAGAATGAACCGCCCGCATGCGAAAAACAAACCCGCAGTTCGGGAAGCTTTTCAAAAACGCCCCCAAAGATCATGGAGCACATTGCACGAGACGTTTCCGCAGGCATTCCAACCAACCACGGAAGCCAGTATTTTTTCATGCTTTGCATACCCATCATGTTCCAGGGGTGCACCATCACCGCGAGACCGAGTTCCTGACAGGCTTCAAAAATCGGAAAGAATTGATCTTCGTTCAAATTGAGGTCGTTGATGTTGCTTCCGATTTGAATGCCGGGTAAATCCAGTTCATGTTTAATACGATGCAATTCCTGAATGGCTAATTCAGCATCTTGCATCGGCACAGTGCCCAGGCCGATGTAGTGCTTTGGATGACGGCTCACAACTTCAGCAATGTGATCATTCAAGAACTGAGATAATTCTAAGCAATCTTTTCCTTTTGCCCAATAGCTGAACATCACCGGAATGGTACATACCACTTGCACCTGGGTGTTGTTTCCGGCATATTCGTCAATGCGTAGTTTTTCGTCCCAGCAATTGGGTTGAATCGTTCTGAAATACTTGTCGCCTTTAATCATGTCGGCTGCACCGTCTTCTCGTGGTGAGAGATAAATAAAGTCGCCATAGCCAAATTTTTCAGTAAACTTTGGTAACTTGGCAGGCAAAATATGGCTGTGCATATCAATTTTGAGCATGGTTGTAAACTTTGGGCTCGAAAATAGAATTCCTCTTGAAAACGAACGAAACCTACATCGACTTGAAGGCTTGTTTTAAATTTGCTGATTATCAACCATTGAGCATGAAACATTTCTTGCTGATCATTTTACTATTCTTTTCAGGGTTTGCTGTAGATGCGCAAATCGACTATCAAATCGATGGCGCGCGCAACGTGAAAATGAATTACAAACCCTTTCCGCATGACTTTCAAACACAAGCGCTCTCATGGAGCGGGCTGGCGTCTCAATGCCTGGATAATCCAAAGTATGGAAATTGGTTTGCCTTGAAACTAAAGTCAGACAAGGTGAAGTTCATAGTGCATAGCGGAGGTAAAATGGGAGATATCGAAAACCCAGTTCTTTATCTGGGTGAAGTAAAATCTACCAGTCGAGTAAAAAAAATGGAAGAAGTAACTTGCCTGAAACACAAGGGAAGTGAAGGCAAATTTGCATTGTCTGCGAGTGGCCTCGACCCCAAAAGCGAGTACTTTCTCCTAGTGACGGCTGACCGTGAAGGGGCGTTTTATGCTATCGAAACGACCGATAAATTTGAATCACCTGCCACTACCGAGGCATTTGAAAAAGAATCAAAGGAAACACATTCGATTTTTGGGCGGATTTTAAATCAAGCGGGTGATGCGCAAAAAAACGTTGAAGTCTCACTTTTAGATGAAGGCAAAAACAAACTCAAAACGGTCAAAACCGATTACCGAGGAGTGTTTAAGTTTGAATCGCTTCCACCTGATGAGGTTTACCTCACGCTCATTGAACAGGAAGATACGGAACTCAACATTGAAATGTTTTTGATCGACCAGAATGGCAAAATTCAAAATCGTGCTACACGCATTGGCGATCAGCTTTATGCATTTGGGGCAAACACCGATGGTTTTGAAATGATGAAGTTGCTCACCGAAGATGATTGCCAGCATCTTCTGAGTCCTGGAAAAGTTGGAATGGTGGGAAAAGTGGTGGATAAGCGCACCTTTCTGTTCGCTCAGGAAGGTATAGAGGTAGAATTGTATGACAATCAAAAAGTGCTGTTGGCTTCTTCTGAAACAAACAGCAAAGGCATGTTCTCATTCTTAAACCTCGAGAGTCAGTCATACGATGTTAAAGTGAAATGCGATCCAAACAATGAGTTTGCAGAAGTTGTGATCATTGATGATTTGGGTGTGCCTAACGCTTGCGCAAGTTCAGACAAAATGAATGACGAGGGTTTTTTTACGTTTGAACCATTACCAGCGGACATCATAAAGCTTAAAAGACTCGAAGTGCAGGATGTTGAAATGAAACTACCCTCAGACTTTGGTCACATGGCTGAGAAACAACCGATCGTTTTGCGAAGTATTTTATTTGAGTCGGGTTCTGCCGAACTTTTACCTTCCTCTTACAGCGAATTGGATGACTTGGTAAATGAGTTGAGTGAAAACGGATTAAAGATTGAAGTTTCCGGTCATACGGATGACCGTGGAGTTGCATCAACGAATATTATTCTTTCTGAGAGCCGCGCAAAGTCAGTCGTAAATTATTTGGAGAAAAAGGGGATAGACAGATCCAGGATGACATTTAAAGGGTATGGGTCTTCAAAACCGGTTGCACCAAATAACACCGATGAGGGCAGAGCCATGAACCGCAGGGTTGAGTTTGTTGTGGTTGATTAACAGTTTAATAGGGGAAACTATATATAAGTTGATGCGCAGACGCAGAATAAATTAATTTTTTTGCAAGAGGCTTTCACTTAATTTCGTTGGCCTAACCCTATGACACGAACCTTTCTAATCATCTTGATTTTCAATTTGCTGATACCGCTATTCGGTATAGCACAGGATGAATTTGTCATTACCAGACCCAAGGATTTAAAGGTAGAGTACACCCCGAAGCCACGCGATTTTAAAACTAAATCGATTTCATGGGGCGAAATGGATAGTAAATGCCGAAAATCTGTGATTACCCATGGAAATTGGTTTAAAATATACCCGGTCATTTCAAAATTGCGCATCACCGTTTCCACAGGGTTTAACTGGGGAGATATCAGCGATCCTTACGTTTATGTTGGATACCTGGATACGGTAAAAGGCTATGAAAGTCTGGTTGAAGTGGCATGCGATCAATTTCAGGGAGCACAGGGTGATTTTGCCCTTGAAGTTTTTGACCTTGTACCGGATACCAAGTATTACCTCTTAATCGGAGGTGATGCCAAAAAACTGCGTTATGGACTTCATTTAACGCAACGCTTTGGCGATGATACAGTGCCGGAGCCAAATAATAACGCAGAGAACACTGTTAATGCTTCGTCAAAAAGCGGTGAAGAGCAAGCGAAAGACCAGAACCAAAATGGCGATGCCTTGATCATTGGTAGGGTGCGTGATATTAATGGTGAAATTGTGGAAGACTTTGACCTCATGCTCCTCAACGATGATTTGGAACAAACACAGGAAGTGAAAACAGATGAGTATGGCGGGTTTCGATTTACTGGAATCAATCCGAACATCATTAACCTTATCAAGGCAGGAGGCGATGACTCGGAGTTGATCATCGATCTGTTTTTATATGATGAAGATGGCCAAATAATCGGCAAACCCATTTCACTCGGACACCGGTTGATGAGTTTTAAGGCTCGAAAAGATTACTTCAATGAGCTGGCTATCCTTTCTGAGAAAGATGTGTTTGTTGACGTGGAACGTGGTGGTTCTTCCATGGCCGGTAAGGTGGTCGATAAAGAAACTTACCTCATAGGAAGGGAGGGAGTAGAAGTGGGTTTGTACTCAGATAAAAAGAACCTACTTGAAACCACCACCACCGACCTGAACGGTTTGTTTACGTTCGATGAGTTGGAGAACAAGGATTACATCGTAAAAGTGGAACACAATCCGGAAGATGATTACGTGGAAATTGTGCTGGCTGATGAATACAATGTTCCATATGCCGTTTCCAATTCAAATGATTCCGATGCCGAAGGATACTTCAAGTTCAGAACACTTCCGAAAGAAATCGTTGAGCTTAGAAGAATGGAAATGGTCGATCGATCTGATAATCCATTGAAATCAACCAGGCCAAAAGAGATCATCAAGGCAGGTGATGAAGGTCAACCCATTGAGCTTTCTACCATTGAGTTTAAAACGGCCTCATCAACCCTCACGGAAGCAACGAATCTTGAATTAGATCAATTGGCGAAAGAGCTCAAACAAAAATCAACATTGAAGATCAAGATCGATGGGCACACGGACAACGTGGGCAGCAACGAAAACAATTTAAAACTATCCAATGAAAGGGCTGAGGCAGTAAAGGGTTATTTAGTTCAAAAGGGGGTTTCAGCAGATCGTATTCAATGCCAGGGGTTTGGATCAACACGGCCTTTGGTTTCCAACGACAGCGAATCGGGCAGGGCTAAAAACAGAAGGGTTGAATTCACAGTAGTGAAGCAACCATAAAAAAGGTCGCCTGCTGATTCTTGCAAACGACCTTTACCATCCTATTATTTCCAAAAGTAGTTCTCGTTAAATGGCCGCCTGATCCTCAACCGTGGCTTCGGGTGCCTGGCTTCTTCCACCGATGTGTTGCTTTAAAAAGCCTTCCATCGCTCGGTAAAATTCGAATTTGTTTTCTTCATTTCTAAACCCATGCCCTTCGTTTTCTTTTACCATGTATTCTACTTCTACACCACGGGCGCGCATGGCCTCTACCATTTGGTCAGACTCTGATTTTACCACGCGAGGGTCGTTGGCGCCCTGAGCTACAAAAAGGGGCGCTGTAATCTTATCGGCATTTAAAGCCGGGGATGTTGCCGCCATGCGCAGGCTGTCTTCACGGTCTTTGGGGTTGCCTACCATTTCATACATCATTTCAAGGTATGGTTTCCAATACTCAGGAATGCCATTCATGAAGGTGAATAAGTTAGAAACCCCAACATAATCAACACCACATGCATAGAAATCAGGATCTTTAACCAGGCCTTGCAAAGTGGCATAGCCTCCGTAGCTTCCTCCGTAAATCGCTAAGCGCTCGGGGTCCGCAATGCCTTTTTCAATCAGCCATTGCGCACCGTCTTGCACATCTTCTTGCATGCTTAAACCCCATTGATCAAATGATGCTTCCCAAAACTTTTTGCCGTAGGTTGTGGAACCCCTGAAATTCATTTGAAGCACGGCATAACCACGGTTGGCGAGAAACTGCACTTCTGGGTTGAATCCCCAATAATCTCTTGCCCATGGTCCGCCATGAACGTTGATTACAACGGGTAGGTTTTTCGCGTTTTCCAGGCCTTTGGGCAGCGTGAGGTAACCATGTATCGTAAGCCCGTCTCTTGACTGATAAGAGATGGGTTTCATTTCAGCCATTTGTGATTCGTCAATCCACGGACTCACATCTGCGAGTTTTTCCAGCTTATCGGTGCCTTTGTCGTAAAGGTAATATGCACCCAATGAACGGTCGCTATAGGTTCTAACGATATAGCGGTCTTCATCTTTTGTAGAGGATGAAAACCCGATTTCATAACCGGAAAGCTCATCCTGAATGCGCTCATAGGTCTTTTTTGCTTCCTCGTCAAAAAAGTGACGCCTTGATTTGTCGGCCGTGTAAGAGGCACTCAAAAGTTTTTTATCTTTTCTGGAATAACTGATGCCATTAACATCGTTGTGCTCGTTTTCATAAAGCACTTCCACCTCTTCTCCTTTTTCAATATCAAAAATTACCGCAGCTTCCTTATCGCGGCCAAGGTTTGATGTAGCATAGAGGTTTTTGTTGTCAAAAGTGAAAAAGTTAGGAGAAAGCGTTTCCTTGAAGTTGGTGGTCAATATCGTTTGCCATTCGTCCTTTTCAGTTGCGCGATGCATCAGTGAAGTATTTACGCCATCGGTAGTAATGGCAATGCGAAGTTTGCCATCATGATCGGTCATCCAACCCGTGATATTTCCGGGGTTTTCAGCGATCAAGGTCATTTCACCAGTTTCCAAATCGAGGCGATAAGGATCGAAAACTTGTGGGTTTCGTTGGTTTAAGCCAACAATCATTTCGTTTGGTATATCCTCTAAATCGTCAATGATTTGTGAGCGAACACCTTCTATTTTCGTCAATTCTCTTTCCTCTCCGGTGTTTACGTCAGTGGCCACTAAAAACCAGTTTTCATCGCCTCCTTCGTCCCTCATAAAAACGAGGGTTTCATTATTGGGCCAGAAATACCCTGCGATATCACGATCTTTTTGGGAAGTAACCCGCTTTGTTTCTCCAGTTTCGATGTGTTCTACAAAAATATTTTTGCGGTTTTCCCACGGGGCTAAATAAGAGTAATAGCTGCCATCAGGAGAAATTTGATAGCTGGTTCGTTCAGGGTTTTTAAAAAAATCTTCCAGGGGAATGATTGGAGCGTTTACTTCCATTGTTGTGTTTTCTTCTTTTGATTGCTCACCGCTGCATGCACTTAGTATGACACAAGCGATTGCGGGTATTAGGAGTTGTCTTAATTTCATAGAATGAGGATTTGGTTTGAATTGCAAAGCAATTAATTTAATTTCATATTGGGTTGATTCTGTGCTGAACGGTCATTAGAATGTGTTTTCGGCAAAGGTTAAGCGGTCGCGACATATTACTTTTGCTTGATGATGGAAGAAAAAACGCAAGCCGAAATAATTGCTAAGCGTGATCGCTACGATCGTGCTTATCTGCGTTTAGCAACAGAATGGGCCAAGCTAAGCCACTGCAAACGCAAGCAAGTTGGCGCCATCATCGTGAAAGATAACACCATTATTGCAGACGGCTATAATGGTACGCCCACGGGGTTTGAAAACCAATGTGAAGACGAGCAGGGAGAAACCAAGTGGTATGTCTTACACGCGGAAGCCAATGCGATTTTAAAGGTTGCCAGAACCACCAATCAAGCCGATGGGGCCACGCTTTACCTTACCCATTCGCCCTGCAAAGATTGTAGCAAACTGATCCTGCAGGCAGGGATTAAACGTGTTGTGTTTTGTAATGCTTACAAAGACCGAAGTGGTTTGGACTTTTTAGAAAAAGCTGGCCTGGAAATTCATCGGATCAATCCATGATAATTAAACGCATGCTAGAACGTTTTGATTTGCTGGCTGTTATTTCAAAATGATGAAAACAAACGCATATATCCCGATTTTACTCGCTCTTGCAATGGCCATTGGCCTTTTATTGGGAAGTAAATTGAATTCTCGGGAACAGATAGGCAGCGATGCGAGGTGGGACAAGGTGGAGCAAATGCTTCAATATGTTTCTACCGAATATGTGGACACGATCTCTAAAAAACAATTGGAAGATGAGGTTATAGCGCTCCTTCTTCAACGTCTGGATCCTCACAGCCACTATATTTCAAGTCAGGAGTTGGAAAGCATCAATGAACCCTTGGAAGGTAATTTTGAAGGCATTGGGGTGCAGTTTAACCTTCGGCAGGATAGTATTTATGTGGTTAGCGTGATAGAAGGTGGGCCGTCCTCAGATGTTGGATTGAGAGCAGGGGATTTGATTGTGGCCGTGGATGATGAGATAGTTGCAGGAACTCAACTCACGAATCGTAGGGTGATGAAATTGCTCAAAGGCCCTTCGGGAAGCGAAGTAAAGGTTGGCGTAAAACGTGGTGAGAGCGATGGGTTGTTGACCTTTCAAATCATCCGAGGTGAAATTCCCATTCAAAGCATCGATGCGGCATATTTGATCAATGACAGCACCATCTATGTTCGTCTGGCAAGGTTTTCATTGAATACGTACCAGGAATTTGTGGATCGGGTTTATCCCTTAAAAACAACCGAAGTGAACTCGATGGTGCTTGACTTAAGACGAAATGGTGGCGGCTACCTTAATGCAGCGGTGAGCATTGCAGATGAGTTTTTGACCGATGGCGCGCTCATCACCTATACGGAAGGAAAATCACGGCCCAGGATGGAGTTTCGCGCAACAGACGAAGGTCGTTTTGACGATGTTGCAATGGCCGTGATCATTGACGGTTTTAGTGCCAGCGCTTCAGAGATCATTGCCGGAGCGATGCAAGATTTGAATCGTGCCACAATTGTTGGTAGCCGTTCTTTTGGAAAAGGACTGGTGCAAGAGCAAAATGAATGGCTCGATGGAAGCGCTACCCGATTGACGGTGGCGCGGTATTACACGCCAAATGGACGGAGCATTCAGCGGCCATACGACCGTTTTTCTCTGTCATCTGTTCCAGAACAGGCCCGCGATAGTATTCAAGGTGGAATTGAGCCTGATATTGATGTGGAACGAGACACGGCCGGTATCACCTGGCTTTATGCCGAAGCGGTGCACCGTGGGTTGGTCAATGCTTTTTCCTATGCTTATCGAGATCAGCAATTCGCCAACTTTTCTGCCATGAGTGAGGTGGATTTTATGGAGAAGGTGTCAACCGATTCCATAGCACAGGCATTGCATGTTTATTTAAATCAAGAGTTGGGCGAGCTAAATGAGCAAGAATGGAAGCGGTCAGAAGAAAGAATGGCATTGAGAAGCAAAGCAATTATCGGTAGAAGTTTGTTTGGTGAAGAAAGTTATTTTAAAATATACAACCCGACAGATCCGTTTGTAAACGAGGCGCTGCGCCACACCAAAAAACCGGCATGGAATGAGGCGCTATAAAACGGGCTGCCGATGGGGTTTTAGCAGTTGGGGGTTTTAAAGGGCAGAATTGGAATCGGCCAGGGTGTCTGCACGCATCGGTTCCGGTTTGCTTGATGAGGCTTCGAGCTTTTGCATGATCTCATCTACTTTTTTGTTGATCTTTTGTTCATTCTCCAATTGTCTGGCAGCTCGTTCTTGCTCGCTGGGGCCGCAAGAAACCACCCATGCAGCAAGGATTATAACGATAAGTAACAGTTTTTTCATTTGAGTATGATGT
>JBBDRU010000015.1:0-12829 GCA_040905305.1 Salibacteraceae bacterium
GACCCTGAGCTACAGGCGCTTCCACCCGAAACACAAACACCTTCAATATCCAGGTTAAACAACAACATTTCTGATTTATCACTCTCGGGCAATGCCACACTCAAAACGGTATAGAGAGAATTCTCAGCATCATCACCATTAAATAGCGCTTCAGGCATTTCATCCTTTAACCGAATCATCATATGCTTTTTGAGTCCTTCAATGTGTTGCCTGTGGTCAGCCAAGTCGCGGTAAGCAATATCCAGAGCCTTAACAAGCCCCATTATTCCATAAACATTCTCTGTGCCCGCACGCATATTGCGCTCTTGCCCTCCTCCTCTGATCATCGGATTGATCTTAACATCACTATTGATGTATAAAAACCCAACACCTTTTGGACCGTGAAACTTATGGGCTGCACATGTAATGAAGTGAACCTTCAGGTTTTTCACATCCAGCGGATAATGAGCAATAGTTTGGACTGTATCAGAATGTAAGTATGCATCATTAGCCGCACAGAGCTCACTTACTTTTTCAAGCGGAATTAAATTCCCGATCTCATTGTTTGCGTGCATTAAAGAAACCAATGTCTTTTCCTTAGACTGCTCCAACAAGTGTTTTAAATGATCTAGATCAACACGACCATGTTCATCTATATTTATGAGTGACATTCGAACCCTTCCCTCTTTGGCCAATTGCTCGATTGGATAAAGCACAGCATGGTGCTCAATAGGCGATGTAATGATATGCTTAACCCCTAAGTCTTCTACACTGCATAAGATAGCCATGTTGTCTGCTTCAGTGCCGCCACTGGTAAAAATGATTTCACCTGGTTCTGCGTTGATGTGCTGAGCAACACGCTTTCTTCCTAAATCTATTGCTGCTCTGGTTTTTCGTCCATAGGCATGAGTTGAACTGGGGTTTCCAAATTCATCACGCATATACTTCAGCATTTCATCAATCACCTCCTTATCGAGAGGCGTTGTGGCTGCATTATCAAGATAAATACTCATCAAAGATCTGTTAGGTTTGCAAGTTCAAGCTCAATTCGTTTCGCCAGTGCCTCTGCGGATTGGCGGTCACGACTTTCGGTATATATTCTTATAATCGGTTCGGTATTGCTTTTGCGAAGATGAACCCATTCGTTTTCAAAATCAATCTTCAAGCCATCAATGGTGTTGATGTTTTCAGAATTATATTTCTCTTTCATCTTATCAATCAGATCATCGGGGTTCATTCCTGCTTTCAATTGAACCTTATTCTTTGCCATCTGATAGTTTGGATACATCTGCTTCAAGGCGCTCATCGAAACACCCTCCTTCGCTAAGTGTGTTAAAAAAAGAGCAATCCCAATAAGGGCATCCCTTCCATAATGGAAATCAGGTACAATAACACCTCCATTTCCCTCACCTCCTATCACTGCATTGGTGTCTTTCATTTTTTGCACCACATTCACCTCACCCACAGCACTCGCTGAGTATTGTTGCAAAGCTTTCTCTGTAACATCTCTTAAAGCCCTTGAAGATGAAAGATTAGAAACGGTGGCACCCGGTTTTACTTTCATATAATAATCTGCGATGGCCACTAACGTATACTCTTCACCGAACATCTCTCCATTTTCACTGATAAGCGCGAGTCTATCCACATCCGGATCTACCACGATTCCTAAATCATAGCCTTCTTTTACTTTTTGAGCAATCTCTGTCAGGTTTTCTTTAAGCGGCTCAGGATTATGGGCAAAGTTACCTGAAACATCGCCATTTAGAATTAATACATCCTTCACACCAAGTCTGTCAAGCAATAATGGCAAAACCAAGCCACCAGTGGAGTTGACAGCATCGACAACAATTTTAAACCCGGCATTTCTTATGCTTTGAATATCCACAAGCGAATGGTCCAACACCATTTCAACATGCCGCTCCATCCAATCATTGACTTCCTTATAATTTCCCATTTGATGAACTTCCGGGAAGTCAAAATCCCCCGATTCAATCATGCCAAGAAGCACAGCACCTTCCTCAGCCGAGATAAACTCTCCTTTTGCGTTAAGAAGCTTTAAGGCATTCCATTCAACAGGGTTGTGTGAAGCGGTTAAAATAATCCCACCATCTGCTTTTTCACCGACAACAGCTAATTCAACGGTAGGCGTGGTGCTTAGTCCCAGGTCAATTACATGAATTCCCGATGCTCGCAATGTAGCCGAAACAAGGCTTGAAAGCCATTGACCAGAAGGGCGTGCATCCCGACCCATAACTACCGTTGGCTGCGATTTACCACTTTGATTTACGATGAACCGTGAAAAGGCTGCTGCAAAATTAGTTGCGTCAATAGGTGTAAGGTTTTCTCCCGGCTTACCGCCTATAGTTCCTCTGGTGCCCGAAATGGATGAAATTAAAGTCATATTTCTTGAAAAGGCAAAGATAATTTTCCCTTTTAGATCAGCGCGAGAATCACATTGTGTAAAAAGCTTAAAGTAGGCTCAACTTAGCGGTATTATGAGCACTTTTGCAGTTATGTTCACAAGCTTGTTAATAACGTTGATGGAAGCAAACATCATTCGGTATATCAAATTTTAAATTTGCTTATACTTCGACATCTATGGAAGAATTCAGCGACAACTTTTTCAGAGACAGCGATATAACTAAATTGGTCACACGTTTTGAGAAAATGATTCAAAACGGCACCTCGCTATACTATGAGGTGGACGATTTAGAATATTTACTTGACCATTACATTGTTCATCACCGCATAGAATATGCTTTTAAAGTCATTGAAACTGCACATGAACAGCACCCTCAAAACAGGCAGTTGCTCATCAAAGAAGCGGAATTACTTTCAATGGCTGATAAATATACCGAGGCATTGGCACTACTCAGTGAAGTAGAAATTCTAGAGGGATTTAATCCGGAGTTTCACATCACCCGTGCAAGTATATTCAGTCAAATGGGCAGCTACAATAATGCCATCAAAAGTCTGGAGCAGGCTTTGGGGTGCAGCTCAGATGATTTGGACATCATTTACATGAACTTAGCCATTGAATATCAAAACCTTGAGCAATATGAACAAGCCATCAGTTATTTGAATCAAGCACTCGAGGTAAATGTAGATAATGAAGATGTGCTTTACGAGTTGGCTTATTGTTTTGAGCTGACAAAAAACTATGAGGATGCTGTAATAGCTTTTAACAAAGTTATCGATCAAGCTCCTTATAATGAACACGCCTGGTTCAACCTTGGTGCGGCTTATCAAGCTACAGGCCAATTGGAAAAGGCACTTACCGCATTCGATTACGTATCTGTGATCGATGAAAATTTCTATGCTGCCTATTTCAACAAAGCAAATGTACTTGTCAAGCTTCAACGCTATGATCAAGCCATCGAGTTGTTTAAAAAAGCGCTTGATTTTGATGTTTTAGACTCACTTATCTACTTTTATATCGGTGACTGCTATGACAATTTAGGTGATTCGAAAAACGCCCTCATCAATTTTGAAAAAGCAATAAAGAAAGACGATGAAATGTCTGAAGCGTGGATTGGGGCGAGCAACGCTCTTGACGAGTTGAACCGAGAGCTGGAGGCGCTAGAATATGCTAAAACAGCCATCAAAATTGAACCTGATAACGGTGATTTTTACTGTTTCCTTGCCGGGCTACAAATGAAATATGACCTTTTACTGGAAAGCGTTGAGTCTTTCGAAAAGGCCATTGAATTAGGCTATATTCACGAGGATCTATGGGAAGACTACTGTCAGTTAGCCTTTAGCATCAAGAACTTCCTCTTATCAGGTGATATTCTTAAACGTGGACTTGAAGCCTATCCGGAAAATAATCTTCTTCACTTATATCAGTGTATTTACTTGTACACCATCGGTGAGGATGAAGAAGCATTCGAAAAACTGGTAGAGGTATTGATAAAAGAGCCGGAGCTAATTGAAGAATTCGTAAACTATTACCCAAAAGGAATCGAACGTAAAAACATTCAGTTTTTGATTGAATCCATCAATCAGAATCTTTAAGGGTATTTTCTCTCAGTTATAGGTAAACTTGCATTATCGATATCCTTGTTAATCATGAAAGAAATTACTGTTAGCGAATTAAAAAACAGAATGGATAATAATGCTGATTTTCAGCTTATTGATGTTCGTGAATTAAGTGAGTACGAATACTGTTGCATACCGGGCGCAGAGATTATTCCAATGGGTGAGATCATTACAAAACTGGATCGGATAGACCGAGACAAAGAAGTGATCATACACTGTAAATCGGGTGGAAGATCGGGCTCTGTTGTGAACGCGTTGATGTCGCGAGGATTTAAAAATGTATGTAACTTGAAAGGAGGGATTTTAGCATGGTCTGCTGAGATAGATTCATCTGTACCCACTTACTGATGAGAGCAACAAAAGAACTTATTCTTAATGCACTCAAAGGCTCGGCAATGGGCATAGCAGAAGTGATACCAGGTGTTTCAGGCGGAACAATAGCATTTATCACAGGAATATATGAGCGATTGCTCAATGTGATTAAGAGCATCGGCCCTGAGTTGTGGACGGCCTTCAGAAAAGATGGACTTAAAGGTCTGTGGAAAACCATCGATGGGATTTTTTTGGTGAGTCTTCTTGGAGGAATGGTCGTGGGCATTGTGATAGGTGTTTTTCTTATAACCTATTTGTTGGAGGCATACCCATTATTGGTTTGGTCCTATTTTTTTGGATTGATTTTAGTAAGTGCGCTTTTCGTAGCCCGACAAGTGAAACAGTGGAATGGCATGCGCATCGCAGCAATTGCCCTAGGTGCCGTTGTGGCTTACTACATAACAATCTCCACTCCGTCCCCGGAAAACACTTCACTCTACTATGTCTTCTTTTCAGGATCAATAGCAGTTAGCGCACTCCTGTTGCCTGGAATTTCAGGAAGCTTTATCCTGCTATTGATGGGAATGTACACGTATATCATTCCGACCATAAAGTCTGCACTTAAAACGTTCGAACCGGATCAGCTGTTAATTCTAGTGACATTTGGCAGCGGAATGTTGGTTGGTCTGGTTATATTCTCACGCTTCTTGTCATGGACATTTAAGCATTTCCATGATGCTACATTATCCATTTTAACAGGTTTCTTAATCGGATCACTGAACAAAATATGGCCGTGGCAACAAGTGATTGATACCATGACAAAACCCAGCGGAGAAACGATCGTTACCTTTAGCAAGAGCGTTAATCCAACAACCTTTAGCCAGCTAGATAACAATTTTCTTTACGGCAACGACCCGCAACTTTTGGGCTGTATTCTACTCATGCTTACTGGTTTCGGAACTGTGGCAATTGCAGAAGTGTTTTCAAAAAAATTAACGGAACAGTGAGAAAGTATGGCTTAATCGGCTATCCGCTTGATCACTCATTCTCGCCTGCTTTTTTCCAAACAAAGTTTCAGCGATCAGGCCTTTCAGACCAATTTAGTTATGACGCCTATCCTATAGAATCAGCGCTTCTATTGCCCGACTTTTTGAACTCAACAGAACTACAGGGATTTAATGTTACCATACCCTATAAATCAAAAATAATCCCACTTCTAGACCAAATTGACGAGCATGCGGACAACATAAAGGCAGTAAACTGTATAAAAAAGTCAGAAAATGGGTGGATTGGATACAATACCGATTATCTCGGGTTTTCGCTGGCCCTGAAAGAAGTGTGGGATTTAGCGGGTATCAGAAACGCTTTGGTTTTTGGAGATGGAGGAAGCTCTAAGGCTATTCAATATGCGCTGAGTAATTTGAACATTCGATTCAAAGTTATTTCCAGATCAGGGAAACAAAATTACCATACGCTCAGTCCTTCAGAGATAAGGTCAACCGATTTACTCATTAATACAACTCCATTGGGTATGAAACCAATGATGGATCAATACCCTGACATTCCTTATGAGGCGATTAGTCAGAAAAACTTCTGTTTTGACCTTATATATAACCCAACAGAAACGCTGTTTTTGAAGAAATCAAGATTGCTTGGTGCGCATATCCAAAACGGTATGCGGATGCTACAATTACAAGCCGAAGCTAGCTGGGAGATATGGAATAACACCTAAACATGCGTCATAGGATACTGTTACTGAATTGTTTAATATAATAGCATGAAACAACGAAGTATAAAAGCAATACACCCCGCAGACGAGGCTCACATGCCAGGGCTGCAAACGTGGCGTGCAATGCCAACACGAAGAGTGGAGTTTCTCGATCCTTTTCTATTTTTAAATCACCATGGTCCACAACAGTTTCCGGAAAATAACCAAGGATTGCCATTTGGACCGCACCCACATCGTGGATTTGAAACGCTTACCTATATTTTGGAAGGCGAGCTTATTCATGAGGATACAACCGGTTATAAAAGCCGGATTTTGGAAGGTGGCGTTCAGTGGATGACTGCAGGCAGCGGTTTACTTCATTCTGAAACTTCATCAGAAGCGTTTCTCAAAACAGGCGGCAAAATGGAACTCATTCAACTTTGGCTTAACCTTCCTTCTCATTTGAAAATGACCGAACCAGATTATCGTGGCCTACAAAAAGATGAGCTTGTACATTTTGAAGCGGCAACGGGAGTTATAGTTCACTTGATCAGTGGTTCGATGCATGATCATCACGGCCCCGTTGATTCCATTACGGGTCTTACCATGTCATGGATTGATATTGAAAAGGATGCAGAGTTTGAATTAGAAGTGGCCGGAAATAAGGAAATCCTTTGTTATGTTACCAATTGAGAGGTTGACGTGAATGGACAAAAAGTGGGTGCAAGAGACCTTGTTGTCTTTCATCAAGAAAACGGCATTATTCGGTTTCGCGCCCAGCAAACATCACGATTGCTTTTTGGCTATGGGTCTCCGTTTAACGAGCCAATCGTTGCTCAAGGATCTTTCGTTATGAATACGCAAGCCGAAATACAACAAGCGTTCAACGATTATCAACAGGGAAAACTGGGCATTTGGGAAGATTAGAATAACTACTCCTTCACCAAAATCAAGTAGATTTGGTGTTTTAAAGAATCATGCCATTTTCGAAACATCTAGCCCAAACAAGTCCATTTCCTATTGGTATAGAAGTCAAATCGGCATCGGGTTGCTACATATATGCGCAAGATGGTAAACGTTATTTAGACATGGTTTCTGGCATTGCCGTAGCCAATGTGGGGCACTGCCATCCTTATGTTATAGATGCTATAAAAAAGCAACTGGATCTTTATCAGCATGTCATCCCTTTCGGTGAGTTTTCACAATCGCCACAAAACAAGTTGGCTGATAAGCTAGCGTCTGTCCTACCCGAACAATTGAATTGCAGCTACTTCGTAAACAGTGGCACAGAGGCCAATGAAGCTGCATTGAAATTGGCAAAACGCATCACTGGCAGACACGAAATTATCGCGATGAACGGAAGCTATCATGGCGCAACCCACGGATCGCTAAGTGTAAGTGGAAATGAGGTTAAAAAACAACGATTCAGGCCACTTGTACCCGGAACTACCTTCATCGATTTCAATGAAGTTACTCAACTGAACCAAATAACTGTGAATACGGCTGCAGTTATTATAGAACCGATTCAAGGTGATGCCGGTGTTAGAATTCCCAGTGTTGCTTATATGAAATATCTAAGAAAACAATGTGATGAAACTGGTTCACTCCTGATTTTTGATGAAATTCAAACCGGAATGGGTCGAACGGGCAAATTATTCGGCTTTGAGCGATTTGATGTTATTCCAGACATCTTAACCATAGCAAAGGCTTTTGGAGGCGGAATGCCCATTGGAGCTTTCATCAGCTCAACGGAGCACATGGAAAAACTCACTCATGATCCAATGCTTGGCCACATAACCACATTTGGAGGACACCCTGTTTGCTGTGCTGCAGCTCTGGCTAACCTGGAATTACTTACAGAGCGTGAAAACTGGATAAGTGAAGTTTATGCTAAAGGAGCTTTACTCAAGTCTCTATTGAACCTAGATACTATTAAGGAGGTTCGTCAATTCGGATTAATGCTTGCAGTTCAGCTTGATTCGCCTGAAATGGTAAACACGGTGATTGAGAAACTCCTCAAACGGGGCATCATCAGTTTCTACTTCCTAAGCACACGTGACGCATTCCGTTTGGCACCACCACTTTGCATCACTGAGGAAGAACTGGTTTGGGTTGCTGGTCAAATCAATGAAGTACTGAAAGAAACTACGCGTTAATTACTTGACGATGTGAATTACCCCGGTGCGCTCAAAGTCAAATGGTTTGGGTTTTTGATTCATCCTTGCCGAATAAAACATGGTATAGGGATACGACCCGATAGGCAATGCCTGACCATTATTTATGCCATCCCAACTAAAGTCAGGTTGGTTTGTTTGGAACACCACATGTCCCCATCGGTCGTAAACCATAAATTCAAACTCAACAATATCGCACACATAGCTTATTGAAAACTCATCATTGATACCGTCAAGTATTGGCGTAAATGCATTTGGAACATACATAGAACACTCGCATTGCTCCATGTTTACGCTAATTTGATCGGATACTCTTCCGCAATCGTTCTCGCCTACCACTTCGATGGTTTCTTCTTTATCAGCGATATAAGTATTGCCGTGGTTCGATCCATTCCAAAGGTAAAGTGTGTTCTCATCATCCAGCGTAATCTCAAACGATTCTTCAAGGCAAATGGTGGTGTCGTTGCCAAGATCAATTTTTGGTAAATACCTTTTCTTCAATCGAATGGTATCTGACGACACGCATCCATTTTGAGTAACACGTACCCAGTGTTTTCCACCATTCTCCACTTGAAAATCTTGCCTTCTTGAGCTGTCTTGCCATAAATACTCTGCGTTGTCATAATCAGCATAAAGCAAGGGTGGCCGATTCTCACAAAACGATGTATCTTTTCCAAGGTCAAACACGGGATATTCATGCACCAATACACGTGTTCCCCCTGAATCCACACATCCATTGATGCTAACCGTAACCGAGTAAAAACCGGAGTCTCCCACCGTCAGTGTTCTGGTATTTTTGCCGGTATTCCATTGATACTGTGCATCCAGATTAGCAGGTTGCAAGACATATTCCCTGCCCTCACAAAGGTTGACAGTATCCGGCAATACAACTTCAGGGGTGGAAATAAAAGTCATTTCTACACTATCTGCGGCCGAACACCCATCGCGGGTAACAGTAACGGTGTAAGTGCCGCTTTTCGCAACAGGATAATAGGGACTTGTATATCCCGTATTCCACTGGTAAGTAGAGTTTTCTATGAAAGCATCAAGCACAATATACACATCATCGCAACCACCGGTATCAGGCCCAAGATCGACCTCCGGAAGCGGCACAAAGAATAACTCTATTGAATCTGAAAAGAGACAGCCGCGGTCATTTACAGTTACACCATAGGTTCCAGAAGTTGTGAAAGACTTAACCGAGTCATTATCCATGTCGAACCAACTTATTCCTGTTAAACCTGATTGTCTTACTTCCAAGGTTATTGTTTCTCCTTCACAAGCCGAAGTATCATCACCTATGACATTTGTAATTTCTTCCACATAGGTTACAGATAATGTATCAAATACGGTGCATCCCTGTTTTTGAATTCCAACGATGTACTCACCACCTTCAGTAACAATTTTGCTGGAAGAAGAACTACCATCACCCCAAGCATAAGTTGCTCCTTCAGTATAAGCACTAATGCTAAACACCGTCTCAGGACAAACGGTAGTATCATTTCCCAGAACGCCAGTCGAAAGTTTAACGGTATCTAACACAATGCTGTCGCGCGATGCGCATCCATTCACACTCACTTCAACCCAAATCAACCCCGAGTCTGAGGCATAGATGGCAGAATCATTAGAACCCGTTGACCAGTTATAGGATGCGTTATTCATGTACACATCCAACAGAAGGCTGTCATAAGGACAAAGTGTTGTATCCTCTCCTAAATCTATTTCAGGATATCCCTGATAATCAACCTGTATTGTATCAGAAACTTCACAAGAACCTACGGTTAAGGTCACTGAATAGGAGCCCGAATCGGTAACAAGCAAAGTGGGGCCGGTGCTGTTATCACTCCACAGATAACTGGCGCCCGCAATTTGAGCGTCTAACAATAAGGAGTCTCCGAAACAAAGGGTGGTGTCATCGCCTAAATTTGCTTCAAACTGTGTATAGAATGCATTAAACCCGATAGCCGTTGTGTCAATAGTGCCACCGTTATTATCGATGTGCTCAATTCCTGTTTCAATAACGTTGTTGTAAAAGTTTGAGTTAGAAATATATAGAGTAGCATTATTTGTGGCAGATAAAACATCGCCTTTAGTCAAAAACACGGCACCTGCTTCAGATTGAAAGGTAAAATTGGCACCTCCGTTGGTAGTCGCTGAATTATTGATAAAACTGCAACTATCTACGGCATAACCGTGAGCAGGTGTAGCGTTATACATGTCATAAAAACATATCGCTCCTCCGGCATTTCTATCATGCATAAGATCGCCATTGTCAGCGGTTTGGCTGTAAACGTAATTATCACAGAAACTTGAATTCACAACAGATGCGGTATCCAGATCTCTTAAAAGAATTGCACCACCATGACCACCATTATAGTTATGGTTGGCATAATTTCCTGAAAAATCGCAATTTCGAATATGAGCGCTTGAATACAAGCCTGAGTTAGAAGCTGAAGTGCTTCTTCCATAAATATACACCGCTCCTCCACTACCCGATCGGCCTCCGGCAAATGTGCCCGGAACATCAAATGAACGGTTGTTTCTGAAAACACAGTCAATGATCTCCACTTCAAGGGTTGAGGCTGTATCACAATCCAGTCGAATCCCTCCGCCATATGCGTAAGAGGTGGTTCCACACATTTCCGTAATACTACAGTCTTCAATGATAATATCTTTAAAGAAGAACCTTAAAGAATCGGAAATACCGTCATTGGCTGACGATGTGTTACAATTTGTTCCGCTGTAATAATAAGAAAAGCCTCTTCTGGTAACATCACCATTGATTCGTGTGCCCAATCCAGCGGTGGAGCCAATAAACGACAAGCTCTTGCCTTGTGGGAGTTTGACTACCGGTGTAAATGCGCTGGTAGCGGCTGGCAAAGAATATAATCCAGTGTCAATTTGGATGATATCACCAGATATAGCAATGGAGTCAACGGCATATTGTATGGTCTGACAAGGTGAACCCGCAGCACCACATGTCAAAGCATCAGTTCCTGAATTTACCGAAACATGAACTGAGTTTTGAGCGTTTGATACAACACCGCAAGCAAACAATAAAAATGACAGGACTATTCTAAGCGTCATAATCAGATGGATGGTTCTAAACAAAAGAACGGATTTGGATCATATAGTTGCTTTGAAGTTAAAATTAATTTGTGTTTAAAAAATAATTCATATATATGTAGATACATATAATTTAATAGGCATGAATTTGAGAAGCATCAATAAAATTTACCCATCGGTTAAAGTCAACATGGGTGGAAATATTATAGATCAGCCCTTACCCTATCGTGGGCTAGAAATGGTAGATCCTTTTTTGCTCATTCATCACTGGGCTGAAAAAATGCCGGGAGATCAGCATCAGAGCAAAGTAGGAGTTGGCCCTCATCCCCACCGAGGTTTTACGCCCGTTTCTTTTATCTTCAAAGGTGGTGTGCACCATCGCGACTCAAGAGGACATGAAAGCATCATCTATGGTGGCGGCACACAGTGGATGAATAGCGGCTATGGCATTATTCACAGCGAGCGCCCACCAAAAGAGATAGCAGAAAACGGAGGTGATGTAGAGTTTATACAGTTTTGGGTGAATGCTCCAGCAAAACATAAAATGGGTGAAGCTTCATATCAACCACTTACCGGAGAAGAAACACCGGAAGTAAAATCAGAAGACGGGAAAATAATTGTAGGAGTTGTTGCTGGAAAGTTTCAAAGTGTGGAAGGGCCTATCTTGACGCACTCCCCACTTTTAACCCTGAGGTTTGATTGCAATAAAAACGGAAGAATGACCATCCCTATTCCAAACGACTACAATGCCATTTTGTACCCACTGAATGGTAAATTGACCGTAAACAACCATCAACCAGTCAATGCTAAAGAAATGGTGCTTTTTAAAAATGATGGAGAAGGAATCAAAATTGAAGCTACCCAAAAGTTGGATGCGATTTTACTTGCCGGTAAACCTATTGCCGAACCTGTTGTTAGCTACGGCCCCTTTGTTATGAACTCTCAAAAGGAAGTGATGGAAGCCATACGTGACTATCAATCTGGAAAACTAGGAACTTTAAAAGAAACATTCAGTTGATCGTGAATAGACGCTCTTTTATATCAAATTCTGCTTTGGCTGCCGGTGGTCTAATGCTGGCCGGGAAACTATCTGCCAAAGTGTCTGAACAATTAGTAACCGCAGGAAAATTACCAGACATAAGCACGCATATAAGGCATGGATCATTTTCCTTCAAACCGATCAAAAATCGATTTTTACCCAGTTGGTTAAAGATGTTCAATCAGCATCGTTTTTTT
Source organism: Salibacteraceae bacterium (assembly GCA_040905305.1). Classification (GTDB taxonomy): domain Bacteria; phylum Bacteroidota; class Bacteroidia; order Flavobacteriales_G; family Salibacteraceae; genus SHAN690. The sequence goes on from JBBDRU010000015.1 coordinate 12,514, forward strand.
CAAAATGGTATTTCTGAAGGTCAACATGATTTTCAAACCGTTGCTATGCATGTACAAGGTGAGCTATTGAATATAGGCTTTACGGACAACCAATTGTTGATATCAGATAAAACCGAAATAGGAGAGTTTGCAAGAAACGAAGGTGAAGTGAACTGGAGTAAACACGGTTTATTCAGCATTAAACTACTCAATAACCCTTTCAAAAAGAACATGATGCTTCATGGCGAAACGGTAATTGTTGTATTGGAGGGTTTTGTTAAAATGAATGATGAGCAGTTTGTAACCAACGAGTTTTTGATCACCGATGAGAAATCAT
>JBBDRU010000016.1:0-12815 GCA_040905305.1 Salibacteraceae bacterium
CGTGCCCCATTTCTAAAAATCGAGGATAACCATTGATGGAAAGCATTGAAAATTCAACCAGGTTTCCCATGCCATAACCTCCTATAAAAAACCGTTGATCGATTAACGCTCCACCCCCACCGCCAAATGATAGTATCGCTTGGTTATTCACCGCTGACAACTCGGTCATCAACCCTCCAAACCCGGAAATATTATGGGTGTCATCCACCAGGTAATTTGTCTTGTCCTGGGCTTTAACCGTTTCTGCAGCACATAGAATTAATGCAAGTAAATAGATGTATTTTTTCATGACGGATTGATGTATTGATTGAGTGATTTGACATAATTATTGAATGCTTTCCTGCCTTTTTCTGTGAGTTTACAAATGGTTTGTGGTCGTTTTCCTTTGTATCCTTTCTCTACGCTGAGGTATTTAGCTTCCTCGAGCTTAGTAATCTGCACACTTAAGTTTCCTGAAGTGGCATTTGTTTTCTCCTTTAAATAAGTAAACTCGGCCTCGTTTACGGTGATCAACAATGACATCACAGCAAGCCGCAAGGGAGAATGCAATAGCGGATCAAGCGACTTAAACATTGGCCCGCATCGATTTCATGATAAAGCCCGGAATCACATAACCCGCAAGCATACTGAATGCATAAATCAAGGAAGATGATTCGGGAAAAACGAAAATGCTCACCAAGCCCAACACCCAGAATGCCACGCCACCATATTGCAACGGCTTAAATTTAAGCACTATTCCAGTCAACAAGGTTGGAAAACCCGCTATGATCATTATGTAACCATTGGGGTCAATGCCTTTAGGAACTAGTGCCACAAGCATAAAAATCAAGGTGATAAAAAAGGTGATCCAAATGGCACTATACACACGATCCAAATGCATCATGGGTCCAGTTTTTTGCATTTTGGCGCCATATATGGCACTTCCGATTCCACCAACAACTCCTGCAACCGGCCAGCCGATCCAATTTAAATCGCCAGCGTAAAAATGCTGAATCAATGCGGCTACAATTAGTAATGCTCCCCACCAGATAAAGTAAAAACTTCCGGAGCTAAAATTGAATCGTGCCTTTTGCACCATTTCTTCAATGATCTTAAGGCTTTCGTTGTGTTCTAGCGTTTCATTTGTTTCCATGATAGTTATATTATTTTTACAAATGTATAAATTAGTTTACAATGTAAACCTATTTACATAAACAATATAATGTCACTGAAAATAAAACCCAATAAATCTTCAAAGAAACTACGCCCTTATAAAATGAATCGCTTTGACGATAAGCGGATGAATGACAACATCCTCTTCGATAAATGCCACGTGTTCTCGAAAATCAATGCGCAATTGTTCAAGAACGCCCGAAGTCTTTCCCTCTCGAAAATCTGCTGCCTGCGCGGCTGTGAGCAATTCAATAGCATTTACCCTGATCAGGTTTTCAAAAATCCTGAACGCTTTGGTGGCTCCATTTGCTCCCATGCTCACGTGGTCTTCTTGTCCGTTTGACGAGTCGATGGAATCAATCGATGACGGAGTGCACAATTGCTTGTTTTGACTCACAATGGACGCTGCAGTGTATTGGGCAATCATCAACCCACTGTTCAGACCGGGGTTGGCTACTAAATATGCCGGCAATCCACGTTGACCGCTGATCAATTTATAGGTTCTCCGTTCAGAAATGCTTGCCAGTTCAGCCATCGCAATGCACAAAAAGTCGAGTACCAAAGCCAGTGGTTGTCCGTGAAAATTTCCCGCAGAAATGATTTTGTCCTGATCGGGAACCACGGTTGGATTGTCCGTCACCGAATTGATCTCTGTTTCCACTACCCTTTTCACATGATCAATAGCATCTTTGCTCGCACCGTGCACCTGCGGGATGCAGCGAAAGGAATAAGGATCCTGCACATGTTGTTTGGCGCGCTGAATCCATTCGCTTCCATCCAACACATCTTTAATGCGCGAAGCCGTTTGGATTTGTCCGCTGTGGGGTCTCACCGCGTGAACCGATGCATCAAAAGGTTCGATGCGGCCATCAAACGCATCTAAGCTTAAGGCGGCAATTGTGTCGATCCACTCTACATGTGTTTCCAGGTGGGCAAGCATATAGGTTGCATAGGCAGACATGAATTGTGTTCCGTTAAGCAATGCCAATCCTTCTTTTGCGCCAAGCTCGATGGCATGAAGGCCTTCCATCTGCAACGCTTCATGCGTAGGAACAATTTCATGGTTGTAATACACTTCACCCAAACCCAAAAGCGGTAATGCCAGGTGAGCCAAAGGAGCCAAATCACCTGATGCTCCCAACGATCCCTGCTGATAAACCAGTGGGTTAATATTATGATTGTAAAGGTCTAAGAGCCCTTGCACCGTTTGAAGTTTGACCCCGGAATTCCCTTTTGATAATCCCAACACTTTGAGAACAATCATATAACGCACGATTTCTTCAGGCACGCGATCACCAATGCCGCAAGCATGCGATTTAACAAGGTTTTCTTGCAAGCGCCCCAGGTCATTTGCTTCTATTTCGGTATCACACAAACTACCGAAACCTGTATTGACCCCATATATCGGGCGTTCGGCCTTTTCAACGAACTTTTCAAGAAACGCCCTTCCCTTTTTGATCTGCTCAATCAGCGATGGTGAAAGTTCCAGTTGTTCGCTAGAATCAATGATCGTTCTTATCTCGCGAACGGTATATTGGTGGTTGTTAAGCTCAATCATCTAGGCTAAATTTTCTTTGATAAACGAAGTAAAATCTGCAAATGAAACGGCCACCTGGGTGCCTAATTTCATATTTTTCACAGAAACCGTTTTCTTTTGCAACTCTTCCTCGCCCAATAGCACTACCAGGTTCACTCCTTTGTCGTTGGCATATTTCATTTGCTTTTTCATTTTGGCCGCATCGGGGTAAACCTCACACGAAATGTCTTCAGAACGTAAATCGCCTGCCAGATTCAAGGCTGCCCTTACCTCTTTATTTCCGAAATTTAAAAAGATCACTTCACTGCTCGATTTAATTGAATTTGAAAACAACCCTTTGGCTTCCATAAGGTCGTAAATGCGATCAGCTCCTAAGCTAACACCTACCCCACTCATTCCATCCAATCCAAAAATTCCGGTAAGATCATCATACCTGCCCCCGCCACAAATACTGGAAGGAAAATCCGCATGTCCAACCTCTATGATCGCTCCTGTGTAATAATTCAATCCGCGGGCAAGGGTCAGGTCTATCTCCACTTTTTCACGCACCGCTTCGGGCAATGCATCAAGTACCTCCCTCACTTCTTGAATTCCCTGAAACGCCTCTTCTACACCGGTAAGCGCTCCTGCCAACATTTTTAATGTGCCCGTAGTTTCGCCTTTGAGTTTTATCAGGTTCAATACTTTTTTCACACCGGGTTCAGGTAAACCATTTCTTATCATTTCCTCTTTCACGGCCTCTAAACCAATTTTATCGATTTTATCAATCGCCACGGTCATGCTTTGAAAATGATCGCTCAATCCTGCGGAAGTTGCAATGCCGCTCAAGATCTTTCGGTTGTTTAGCCGTATTTGAATATCGCTCAACCCCAATTCAGAAAACACGTCATCTATGATGCAAAGCAGCTCGGATTCATTGAGTAAACTGTCGCTACCGATCACATCCACATCGCATTGATAAAACTCACGGTAACGTCCTTTTTGCGGTCGATCGGCCCTCCAAACGGGTTGAATCTGATAGCGTTTAAACGGAAAGCTCAATTCGTTTTGATTTTGCACTACAAAGCGCGCAAAAGGCACGGTAAGGTCATAACGTAAAGCCCGATTGCTGATAGATGTTGCCAACGAAACACTGTCTTTCGAATGCAAAAGCTGCTCATCAACCTTTGCCAGAAAATCGCCATTATTCAATATTTTGTAAATCAACTTATCTCCTTCTTCACCGTATTTTCCTAGAAGGGTATCCAAATTTTCCATTGCAGGGGTTTCTATGGGCAAATAGCCATAGCGTTGAAAAACCTGACGAGCAGTATCAAAAATGAACTGACGCTTTATGCTTTGCTCCGGTAAAAAGTCGCGCGTTCCTTTGGGAATAGAAGGTTTATTAGCCATAGACGGCAAATGTAAAAGGAAACAATGTGCTTTGAAACATGCAAGGCCTAAAAGCGTTTGATCTAAATAGAATAAGGCTTTGAGTCTGAGTCTGAAATCAACATCTGATAAGCTTAGGCATCGAAAACTGAAATAATCCTTGAAGAATCAAACGGTGTTACCACCTTTGCAGGCTATGGCCGACATTATAAAATTGCTTCCCGATGCGCTTGCCAATCAAATCGCTGCAGGTGAGGTAATACAGCGACCTGCATCCGTGGTAAAAGAGTTGCTGGAAAACAGTGTTGACGCAGCAGCAGGTCATATTCAATTGATCATTCGCGATTCAGGAAAAGCGCTGATTCAGGTAGTTGATGATGGTAAAGGAATGTCAGAAACCGATGCCAGAATGAGCCTTGAACGACATGCCACTTCAAAGATTGCTAAAACCGAAGACCTGTTTCGCATCAAAACAATGGGTTTCAGAGGAGAAGCGATGGCGAGTATTGCAGCGGTTGCTCAGGTGGAAATCAAAACGAGGTCACAAGAACGAACAGTTGGGACGCAACTGCTCGTAGAAGGATCTAAGGTTAAATATCAAGAAGTTTGTGCACACGAAGAGGGCACATCAATCTCTGTCAAAAACCTGTTTTTCAACACTCCCGCAAGACGAAAATTTTTAAAAAGTGATGCGGTTGAGATGCGTCACATCATCGATGAGTTTCAGCGAGTGGCATTGGTGCATCCTGAAATTGAGTTTAAACTTTACCACAATGATCAACAGTTGTTTTTTCTACCCAAAGGGGTATTAAGGCAACGCATCATTGGGGTGATGGGAAAAAGCTATAACGAAAAACTGGTTCCCGTAGAAGAACAGACAGATCTGGTGAGCCTGAGTGGATTCATCGGAAAACCGGACTCAGCTAGGAAAACACGTGGTGAACAATTCCTTTTCGTCAATGGTCGTTTTTTCAGAAGCCCTTATTTTCACAACGCCATACAGCAATCGTTTGAAGGCCTGATCCCCCACGGTCATCATCCATCTTATTTTATTTATTTCGATGTAGATCCTGAGGCGATTGATGTGAATATTCACCCAACCAAAACCGAAATAAAATTTGAGGATGAACGGAGCATTTATGCTATTCTTCGCAGTGCTGTAAAGCGTTCGATTGGGCAATACCATGTTTCGCCATCATTGGATTTTGAGCGTGAACAAAGCTTTGATATTTTACCTGCTGATGAAAATACACCACTAAAACAACCCGGCATAAAGGTCAATCAAGATTTCAACCCATTTGATGAGCAGAAAGCTCAACAGAGCAATTGGGAACGAGGAAATTCATTTCAGCACAGGCAAAACGCTTCCGGCTGGGAATCGATTTATGAGGGGCTAAAGTCAAGTGATGCTGAAACTCAGCAAAAAGAACAAACTCTCGAATTGAGCGGTGATGATGAATCCACCATCGTAAGGCAAATCGGATTGAAATACATATTGGTGCAAAGCCAGGAAGGTATTTTTTTGATTCACCAATACCGTGCGCACGTTCGGGTTTTATTTGAAACTTTTGAAGAAACGCTAAACGATGCTAACAGTGCTTCTCAGCAAATACTATTTCCCGAAACCATCGAACTGCCTGCTCAGGATGCAGCCCTTTTGCAAGGGCTAACAGCTTCTTTAAACGACATAGGTTTTGAAATCGAAGGTTTTGGCAACAACGCATATATTGTGCGAGCCGTTCCGGCTGCGTGTACAGATATCAACATCGCTGACACATTAGGCGGGTTTATTGATGATCTGCGCGAAAACAGACCAAGCGATGAGGGCGATTTAAGCCGACAAATCATTCGGAGTTTAGCCCAGCGGTCTGCCATCAAGTCAGGAAAAGAACTTAAGGCACAAGAAATGATAAACCTTTTCAGAACGTTGATGAGGTGTAAAAACCCACAGCATGATTTGAACGGGCGACCGACATTCACGATAATAAACGCAGGTTTAATAGATAAACTTTTCGATTGATGCAAATAGGAAGCAGGGGATTTAGCATGATGCCTCCGGTGGTTAAAAATCTTTTAATCATCAACGGATTGATGTTTTTGGCCACCTTAACATTTGAGGCCTCATCAGGGATAGATCTGCGCGATATGCTCGGGTTGCATTATTTCCAGAGTGAAAAATTCAATCCATTTCAACTCATCTCTTACATGTTTATGCATGGAGATTTCACCCACATATTCTTCAACATGTTTGCTGTTTGGATGTTTGGGTCGGCCATAGAAAACGTGTGGGGAAGCAAGCGGTTTTTGATCTATTATATACTCACCGGATTGGGAGCGGCATTTTTACATTATGTCACGATATATTTTTCCATTGCTCCAACCATCGATCAAATGGAGGCCATCATCAGCAACCCAAGCGCTGAAGCAATATTGACGTTCACGGATTCCCATTCATGGGGAAATTACATCAGCCAATACCAATTTCCGGAAGTTTATCAAAGTGTTTTAGAGTTTTACAACAATCAGGCGCAAACATTGCGCCTGAATCCACAAAACCAACAGGCGCTTAAAGAGTCAACTTTTTTCTTTCAAAACTACCTTGAGCACTTTATGAATTTACCCAATGTGGTAGGCGCTTCCGGTTCGCTCTTTGGAATTTTATTGGCCTTTGGGATGATGTTTCCAAATATGCGTTTGTTCATGATTTTTCTTCCCATACCGATCAAGGCAAAGTATTTTGTTATCGGCTATGGAGCTATGGAGTTGATTTCTGCCATTCAAAACAACCCCGGAGATAACGTGGCACATTTTGCTCATTTAGGTGGGATGTTGTTTGGCTTTTTGATTATAAAATATTGGCAAAAAAGCGGGGTAAGATGGCGCTGATGCCTAAACTCTTTACTTACTTTTAAGTTGAATTAGTAGTTGTGCTTGACGATTTAAAAAATTTATTCAAAGGGAACCATTTTGTTGGTCAGATGATCGTGATCAATGCGTCAATTTTTATTGTCGTCAACCTCATCGCGCACCTGGTTTTGGGCGGAAATGAACGCGCCATACTTGAATGGCTTGCCTTGCCGGCAAGTATCACAGAATTTATTTGGGTGCCTTGGTCCATTATCAGCTATATGTTTCTTCACGGAGGTCTATGGCATGTGGTTTTCAACATGTATATGCTCTATTGGTTTGGGCGCATTTTTGGTGATTTCATGGGCGACAAACGCCTCACTGGACTATATTTTCTTGGTGGAATATCAGGCGGTTTGCTCTATATGCTAGCCTACAACCTGTTCTATCTGGCAGGTGAACCAACTAACTCGATGATCTTGGTTGGCTCCTCAGCGGCAGTAATGGCCATTACCGTAGCCGCTGGAATGCGTTTCCCTGATTATATTGTAAATCTGCTGTTTTTTGGAGCTGTCAAATTGAAATACGTGGCTTTGGTCATTTTTTTACTTTCCACAGTCATTGACTTCTCAAGCAACATGGGCGGTAAATTAGCTCACCTTGGCGGTGCGGCAATGGGTTACTTCTATATACGTGGTCTGGAGAAGGGCAATGACTACGCCCTATCATTTTATAACTTATATGAGCGTTTCATTAACCTATTCCAAAAATCACCCAAACTAAAAGTAGTGCCGAACGACTTTGCAAAACAGAAAAAGGAAAAACGAAGCAGTTTTTTTGGTGGAACTACTGAAAGTAAATCGAAATCAGCCAGCGATCTGAAAGAAACTCAGGCAAAAACGGATGCCATTCTAGATAAGATTTCAAAATCAGGTTATGAAAATCTGAGCAAAGAAGAAAAGGAGTTTCTTTTTAAACTAAGCAAGAACAAATAATCACCAGAACCTTGAAAGGAAAATCAATCGTAAAACCACTGGTATTGGTTACCAATATTGTTATTGGTTTTGCGCTGGTGCTAAGCGGAAACGCTTATCTATTTGACCCAAACGACTGGCTGTTACCCGCGTTTTTCGGACTGGGTTTCATACCGCTCTTGATACTTAATATTTTGACATTATTGGTTTTATTGATGATAAAACCGCGCTATGCTTTGCTCAATGTTTTAGCCATCATTCTTTCATGGATCAGCATTGACCGACACATGAAATGGGTGCCTGAGGCAGGGGTAAATACCAACGAAAATACTTTGGATGTGATGAGTTTCAATGTGCGTTTGTTTGATTTGTATAACTGGGAGGGCAACACAACAACACGAAATGAAATCTTACATTTCCTTCAGCAAAATAGAGCCGACATTTTCTGCTTTCAGGAATTCTTCAACACAAATGATCCAAGCTATTTCAATACACTCGACACCCTTTTAGACTTACAACTGGCTCAAGAGACACATGATGAATATTCCACCGTTATCCATCAAGGAAAAAGCAAGTTTGGCATCGCCACGTTGAGCAATGCTAAAGTGATTGATAAAAAGAGAATACCGTTAAAGGACGCGATCAATAACATTGCGATTTATACAGATGTCGTTTATGAAGGAGACACCATCAGGGTGTTTAACCTACACTTAGCGTCTGTGCATTTAACCAGTTTAAAAAAAGACATTGACAAACACATCGAAACCAATGATCAGAGCGCTCAAATCAAAGACCTTATTATCATCAATGATCGGCTTTCTTCTGGTTTTAAGCGCAGAGCGCGACAGGCCTTATTGATCCAAACCTACATTAAATCTTCTCCATATCCGGTCATTGTTTGCGGAGATATCAACGATACCCCAAGCTCTTTTGCGTTTGCAGTTTTAAGTGATGGACTCAATGATGCCTTTAAGCAAAAAGGCTTTGGGCTGGGCGCGACATATATTGGGTTCTATCCATTGCTGCGCATTGACTTCATCTTTGTTGATCCATCGTTGGAAGTAACCTACTTTGAAACCAAGCAAGTGAAGTTATCAGACCACCGGCCTATTGTGTGCAGCATAAGACGCAAACCGACTGACGAATAAAGACGATTTCCCTCACTTTAAATTCAATTTATTTTGTTTATTCAACTAACTTACATTCGCTAGCGTGCATATCGTTGTAAATACACGTTTATTGCTACCGGAAAAGCTGGACGGAATCGGCTGGTTTAGTCATGAAGTTTTATCGCGCATTACACGCTCGATGCCTGAACATCAGTTCACCTTTTTATTTGACCGTCCATTTGACGAACGATTCATTTACAGCGACAACGTACAAGGTAAATCGCTTTTTCCACCAACTCGTCATCCATGGCTTTATCAATTTTATTTTGAACAAGTTGTTCCATACCAATTAAAGGCGCTTCAGGCGGATCTTTTCTTTTCGCCTGATGGGTTTTTAACTACCAAGCACTCGGTTAAGCAAGTACCGGTAATTCATGATCTTAACTTCGAACATCGGCCTCAAGACCTGCCTCCGAAATATGCACGGTACTATCAGAAGTATTTCCCTCTGTTTGCCCGAAAAGCCGAGCGTATTTTAACCGTAAGTGAGTACTCAAAAACCGACATTCACAAAACATACGGCATCGAAAAATCTAAAATTGATGTGGCGCACAACGGCTATAACCCGGCTTACCGAAAACTGAGTGAGGAGGAAAAATGCACAAGTCGAAAGCGATTTGCTGAGGGTGAACACTATTTCATTTTCGTGGGCAATTTTTCTTACCGAAAAAACATTCACGGCATCATCAAAGCCTTTGATCATTATAAACAACATGATGGTGTAGGGAAACTATTGCTGGTGGGAAACCCGCTTTGGAACTACGCTGAAATGGATGAGGCTTTGAAACATGCTCGTTTTTCCAATGATGTGCTTTTTGCCGGAAGGCTGGAGATTCAAGACCTTACCATGGCGATGGGCGCTGCCGAAGCTCTTTTATTTCCTTCCTATTTTGAAGGCTTTGGAATCCCCATTTTAGAGGCTTTCGCTGCCGAAACCCCGGTCATCACTTCTCCTTTGACCGCCATGCCTGAAATAGCAGCTGAAGCCGCCATGTATGCCCACCCAGAAAATTTTAAAAAAATTTCCAATCACATGAAGGATATTTTTCACAATGAAAACCAGCGCATTAAACTTGTAAGGAAAGGAAAAGAGCAGCTTCTAAACTTTTCATGGGATCAGACTGCGAACAAAGTGAAAAGCACGTTGTTGGATACCCTGAAAATGATTTAAGAAAATTCGTGATCAGGTAAACGGAAAAATTCATAGTGGTGGTTGATAGTATGTGCCCGATTCTCCTTGTGAGATGAGGGCACATACGCTTTAAAACCACGAAGGCTTGTGCGTTGGGGCATGTTGGGCTACTTCCAACGGTATTGAAACCCGCTCTGGAGCCACGGGGGCATTTTCAAACCCATTAAACCGATCTGCGTGACTCAATCCATGCCAATGATTCTTCAGGATTTAATTTCATGTTAGCGATTAAATTTGTTTCCTTGTCGTAGAATTGTATGCAATAATCTAAAAAAGCACCTCAATTATACGCGAGTTGGAGGTTCCAACGTTTTATATCCAGTTCTTTTAACGGGGAGCTTAGGGTGTAAAACCGAGGTAATCGCAACAGCGGATCGCCTCGGTTTTTAATTTCATGGAATATATACTTTTAATAGTCATCGCGTTTGGAGCTTCCATGCTCACATTTTTTTCGGGTTTTGGGTTAGGTACCCTGCTTACCCCGGTGTTTATCATTTTTCTACCGCCTGAACTTGCAGTGGCGGCCACAGCTGTAGTTCACTTTCTTAACAACCTTTTCAAACTGACGCTCATCGGGAAGCACATCCATTGGAAGTTGATCTTAAAATTTGGCATCCCGGCTTTGGCAGGTGCTTTTGTGGGAGCTCGGCTTCTGGCTTTTCTGGCCGGCAGCGATAAAAATATAACACTCGGAATTTTTGAAACCACCCAACTTAATGTTGTGCTCGGCATGCTGATCTTGGTTTTCGCGCTTTTTGAACTATTGCCAAAGCTCAAGGCTATTCAAATCAAAGAGAAATACCTCATCACAGGTGGCGCACTCAGCGGATTTTTTGGTGGATTAAGTGGGCATCAAGGCGCGTTGAGAAGTGCGTTCCTGATAAAACTTGGTCTGAGTAAAGAAAGCTTTATTGCCACTGGCGTAATGATTGCCTGCATCATAGACAGCATGCGCATCGGCACTTACTTCCTCACCTTCGATATTGCCGTAATACAATCGCAATGGAGCCTGTTGGCACTGGCAACGATTAGTGCATTTGTTGGAGCCCTTATCGGGAAAAATCTATTGAAAAAAGTAACCATTGGACTGCTACAAAATTTAGTCGGAATTCTTATGATAATTATTTCCATTCTTTTATTTTTGGGACGCATTTGACCACCACGAACCTTTTCGCACTTTGATCTGTTAATGAAATAATGAAACCAGGAGAATACGTTGTATTGATATTTGTGCTGTTGATGCTCATCACTTTTTTCAGCACGTTTATATGGTTTCAGATGAACCGAATAAAGAAAAGGAAGGCCACCCAAAGTCAAAAAGAAAGCAACGTCTAATGACATAAATTGATAAGAAATGCACGATATCAATCTATTTGAAGAAATGGCGAATGCTCAAATTGAATTTGAGCAGGATAATTTAGTGTTGGAAGTTCAATCCCTTTTGTCTCAAGAATCCTCTAACGAGAAAAATATTGCTTCAAGAATTAAAAAAGGAGCTTTTAAAGATTCAAAAAGACCTGACTGGATAAAGGATTTAGATCCATGCAGACGTTTTAATACCGAGTCTATTGAAAAGATTTGCACGAAATTTCGTTTGCGTTTTTTAAAAAGTGAACTTTTCAAAGGGGAAATTCCCAGTGAGGCCATTCGTGAGGTTAAGCGCATTGAATCAACGCTTGGTGTTTCTTTCTCCTCCTTCAAAATCATTGCTCCTGAAGAGCGCTTCAACCTTAAAGACAGCACAAAAGATCCCATATTGATGGCTGAACTGCCAAATGGACAATATTATTTTATTTTTCAATGGGGCGATGACATGAAATGGTATCAGGAAATTCTAAAATTTCCGTTCCGACACATTGGTGCGCTTGCCGCTTCCTCAAGTACAATTGGATTGCTCATCGCTTTTCTCGTACCTTCACAGTTCGAAGCGGTTCAAGCAGAGTTTTTTTTCCGCTTCTTTATGTTTAGCATGACCACGTGTTTATTGATGACGTTAGCCATCATCACGGCAATCATGCATTCAAAAGATTTTAGCGAGAATGTTTGGAACAGTAAATTCATCAAATAGCAAAAAGCTTGGTTCAGCAATCATAGCTTTTGTTCTTCTTATTTTCATTTTAACCTCCTGTGGCAGTTCTAACTCAAATGAACACTGCGATTACAACAAGGTAGAAACACTCGCAGAAATCATTGACATTAAACCCCATCCTGACGGAAACGGCCGTATTGCAGTAATCCTTGATTTTAAGGCGAGCAAATTAGCTTTTGAAGATCAGGAACTGGGTGAATTAAGGTCACAAAAAATCGATCATGATTATTTGGTACGCAACAATATTGAAATAGGAAACAAATACGAAGTGGTTGTAAGTGAAATCATCACTGGAAATTGCACCCCCAAATTCATCAGTTTTAATCATTCGTTGGAATAACCTCAAGTGGTGCACTTTAATAAATCCGCATCTTTCCTTTTCTTTGATGTTACATGAACACAATCATTGATATTGATAAACTACTCAAGGGAGAACTGCTTACACTTTCGCTGGCTATCACTTTGGTAGAAAGTAGCATTCCCG
>JBBDRU010000017.1:0-2092 GCA_040905305.1 Salibacteraceae bacterium
GGCCCATGCAGCCAGCAAGTAATCAGCACTGGAAACGCGTGGTATGCCGTGGGCGTAGGATCGCCCTACCAGGCTACGGTGGATGCTGACTTTTCAAGCAACAGTACTGGCAATTGTTATGCTCCGTATGATATTTATTTCTATGATTACAGCTCAAATGCCACAAGTGTAATATGGGATTTTGGAGATGGAAATACTTCAACTGCTAATAATCCGGTTCATACATACACGGCTCCTGGTGATTACACTGTTAGTTTTAACGTGAACTCCAGCTGCGGCTCAGACTCCACAGTTGCAATCGATTATATCAAAATCGGACCTGAAGCCCCGTGTGAAGTAATATTACCCGGAACCGGTCAGGCCTCCTCTCAAAATTCATGCACGGGAAGTATTTACGACAACGGAGGGCCGAATGCCAATTACACAAATGATGCTAATTCATATGTAGTGATCAATCCTACTGGAGCTGGAAGTGTAACACTGACCATTTCTGACTTCGACATAGAAGCCGGCTCAGGCGGATCAAATTGTGACTATGACTATCTTGAGTTTTTTGATGGTATCGGTGTGGGAGCCCCTTCTTTAGGCCGTTATTGCAACAATAACTTACCACCTACAACCATCAGCTCTACCAGCAGCGCGATTACAGTTCGATTCTTATCTGATGGCGGGGTTACCAATGCAGGTTTTAAAGTAGATTGGGAGTGTAATGAGCCTACAAGTGCTCCAGAAGCAGATTTCGAGGCAAACACTACAGAAACTTGTGATGGTGAAGTTCATTTCACTGATCTGTCAATGAATGGTGCTCAAGAATGGCTTTGGGACTTTGGAGACGGAACATCCGACACTGTTCAAAACCCAACCCACACGTATTCAAGCAGTGGAAACTACACTGTAAAACTCACAGCTTCAAATGGAATTGGGAGCGATGTGATTACAAAGCAAAATTACATTATCGTTTCCCGACCCGAAGCACCAATAGGAGAAAATCAAGAAATATGCCCAGGAGAAACAGCTACATTATCCGCAAGCAGTGATGGTGAACACCGCTGGTTTAGTGACCCTTTTGGCACATCACCTATTTACGAAGGAGATCATTTCACCACCCCTGTGATTCAAACTTCAACACCGTATTACGTAGAATCAATCATGGCTGGAGCATCTCAATCAGCCGGAGCATCTGGTAACGGCATTGGAAGTGGAGGTTTTTTAAACTTCAATCAATCGCTTTATTTTGATGTTTTCGCACCTTTTATTTTGCACAGTGTAAAGGTTTATGCCGCCACCGCAGGTCCAAGACAAATTGTGGTTTTAAACAGCAGTGGTGTTGTAATAGCTTCAAAAACAGTACAAATTCCTTTTGGTCAGCAAACTGTTGAGCTAGATTTTGAACTTGGTCCGGGAACAGATTACCAGCTTGGTTTGTCTGCCACAAGTGAGATAAACCTCTATAGGAATGATTCTGGAACGGATTATCCATATGACTTAGCAGGTGTTTTGAGCATTACACGCAGCAGTGCTGGAACCGGTCCGCTAGATTATTATTATTACTTCTATGATTGGCAGGTAAAGGAGTTTTGTATTAGTGAACGTGCAGAAATCATCGCGAGCACCTCTATTTGCGCTGGAGTTGAAGAGGTAAATAAAAGTGGTTTTGATGTGTTTCCAAATCCTGCTAAGAACTTGATCACGGTAAAATCGATAAATCAAAGTGAAGGTTTTTCTATAAATATTTATGATATGCGCGGACAGTTGGTAAAATCTTCAGCCGTTGAAAGTTCCGATCAATCAGAAGTGAATGTCGGAGAGCTAAGCAGAGGTGTTTACCTCCTTCGCATTAAGCAGAACAACCGAGTACAGCAAACGGAACGTATTGTATTACAATAAATAAACAAACTCCATAAACGAAAAAAGCCTCTGAAGAATCAGAGGCTTTTTTGATATATCAGGCTACATCTTTTAGATGACTCGATTCAATTGAAGCTAATTAATAACCTGAGTTCGACCATAAACCTGGCGTCAGACCGCTTGTAAATGGCGGGATTCAACTAAAACAAACGAAAAAATAGCGGGCTATTTTGAGGGTGTTTTG
>JBBDRU010000018.1:0-12615 GCA_040905305.1 Salibacteraceae bacterium
TTCAAGTATGCTACATTGACAATGGTTTGCAGCTGGTTTTTATTAGTTTCATGTTGTTTCATGATATTTTCCACTCTGGTAGGCAATCCAGCAATTTACATTGCCAATAAGCAGCATGAGTTTATAGCACACACACAATTTTCTAATCCGGGCAGCGGCTTTTCTATGAAGCCAATAGAACCCGAATTATCATCACTGTTCAAGCAAGCTCCTTTTGCGCTAATGAACACAACAATAAAACCCTTTCCGTGGGCAGTCAGTGTGTCACCCGAGTGGTTAATGGTATTAGAAAACCTATATCTTTTCTTCTTAATATTACTGAGCGTTTACGGTATCAGAAAGCATCCAATCAACTACGCATGGCCGCTTTGGCTTTTGTTTTTGATCATTCCATTTTTAATTCTCACAGGAACGGTGACTCCTGTTTTCGGGGCACTCATGAGGTATCGGTCTCCAGTAATACTAATTTTCATGATTTCTATCACTCCATTTATTCATCCTCTCATCAAAAAATATATCAAATGAAAAAAGCCTTTCTGGCCATATTGGCACTTCAGGTTCTATTAATGCAAGCGTGTATCCAACAAGAGAATGTTGACATGATCATACACAATGCTCGCGTAAATACCATTGATCAATCTATGAACACGCATGAAGCATTGGCTGTAAAAGGTGGACGAATCATTGCGGTTGGAGCTGAGCATGAAATATTGAATAGATATGTTGCTGAGAACACCTATGATGTAAAAGGAGGGATTATATTTCCAGGCTTTATAGATGCCCATAGCCATCTTTTAGGGTATGGGCTAGAGTTAAAACGTTTGAATTTAGTGGGCACAAAGTCATTTGACGAGGTAATTGACCGAATCAAAACCTATACTGAATCAACCGATAGCGAATGGGTTTTAGGTCGTGGATGGGATCAAAATGATTGGGTTAATAAGGTTTTTCCAAATAACGACACATTATCAAAGCTTTTTCCAAATCACTACATAGCTCTTAAACGTGTAGATGGCCACGCCTATTTTGCCAGCCAAAACGTTCTAGAAAAAGCAAGTATTTCACCCCATACACAAGTGGACGGAGGGCAAATAGTTTTGGATCAAAACGGCAACCCAACCGGGGTAGTTATTGACGAGGCTATGGGTTTAATAACTGAAATTCTTCCTCAGATTGATGAGAATGTAAAAAGATCAGCATTAAGCCTAGCACAAAACAATGTTGTTGAAAAGGGGCTTACATCGGTTTGTGACGCAGGTCTTAGTATTGAAGATATAAAGCTCATTAACCGAATGCATCAATCGGATTTAAAAATCAGGGTTTACGCCATGTATTCTGCATCCAAGTCTCTGTTTAAAGACATGGCTTCCAATTTTATACAAACAGATAGGTTAACAGCTAGATCCGTCAAATTATACGCAGATGGTGCTTTAGGTTCAAGAGGAGCATTTCTTTTAGAACCATACACTGACGACTCATTAAATCAAGGGCTACTTATAACACCAGCAGATTCAATATATAAATGGGCTCAAAAATGTTATCAAAATGGGTTTCAGTTGAACATTCATTGCATTGGCGATGGAGCCAATCGAATTGCACTTGAAGAAATGGGTAAGGTTTTAAAAGGTGGGAATGATTTACGATGGCGAATTGAGCACGCCCAGGTTGTGAGCTATGAAGACCGTTCAAAATTCAGTCAATTTACCATTATTCCGTCTATGCAACCCACTCACGCTACTTCTGACATGTATTGGGCAAAGGAACGACTTGGCTCTGAGCGTATTGAAACAGCCTACGCCTTAAAAAGTCTGATGAACGAGAATGGGCTGATTGCATTGGGAACGGATTTTCCAGTAGAGTCGATTGATCCTATTAAAACGATTTATGCAGCCTGTATTAGAAGGGATGAAAATGGGTATCCAACAGAAGGGTTTAGCATAAAAGACAAACTAAGTAGAGAAGATGCAATCAAGGGAGTAACAATATGGCCAGCCATCGCTAACTTTGAGGAGGAAAATCGTGGAAGCATTGAAGTTGGAAAATTTGCAGATTTGGTGCTTGTAAATCGTGATTTATTAAATTGTACTGAAAATGAACTTCTTAATGCAGAAGTTCAAAAAACATGGATAAATGGTGAACTGGTTTATGACAAAAAATAAAGGGTCATTCTTAGTGTTCTTAAGTGTTATTTTTATAAGTATCGAGGCTTTTTCGCAAGAAGACTTTTTTAAGCTTTGGCCTGATTCAACTATAACAAAAGCCAACTCTGCCAAAGATGTTGACTACATGAACAGGGAAGAACAGCAAGCGGTTTTCTATACAAATCTGGTCAGGTTGAATCCTCCACTTTTTGCAGAAACTTTCCTAATAGACTATCTCAAGGCTAATGGAATAAAAAAAGATAAAGAGATAAAGGCCCTGATCAATGAATTAGAGAAAACATCAAGAATGGCTCAACTTCAAGCTAGCGAAAAACTTACAAGTCTAGCGCGCAGACACGCTAAAGACATGGGAGAAACCGGCCGAACAGGTCATAATTCTTCCGATGGGAAAAGCTACGCTCAAAGGATGGATGAATTTGAGTCAAATTTTAATGCAATAAATGAAAATTGCAATTACGGCAATGAGTCGGGGGTTGATGCAGTCATTGACCTTTTAATCGACCGAAAAGTTCCAAATGCAGGACACCGAAAAAACATCTTAACCCCTGAAATGACTCATATAGGAGTAGCTATTGAGCCGCACCGCAGGTGGCGCTATAATATGGTACAGGACTTTGGAATGAAAAAATAACCTATCCTTCCCCTTGCTGCAGTAACAATAGTCTTTTAAATTTGACAGACTATCAATCAAGTAAATCATCTAATATGGAAGTAGCTCGTTTGTTCGACATACCCTATTATCAGCTCGAAAAATACCCAAAGGAAGATTCTTTGTGTGCTAAAATAAATGGTCAATGGGTGAAAACCTCGACTAAGAGCTTTGTAGACCAAGGCATGATGGTAAGTAAAGCTTTGCTATCATTAGGGATTAAACCCGGAGATAAAGTGGCGATGATTTCTAACAACCGGCCTGAATGGAACATAGTTGACATGGGAATTTTAATGATTGGGGCAATCAACGTACCGATCTATCCTACCATTTCGGCAAAGGACTATAAATTCATCTTCAATCATGCAGAAGTCAAGCTTTGCTTTGTTAGTGATGATGAACTTCTGGGGAAAGTAAACGAAGTAAAAAATGAAGTTCCAACACTCACCAAAATTGTCACATTCAACGAAACAGATGGTGAAGAGCACTTTTCAACCTTCAAAAACCGTGGAAAAGATGTTCCCACAACGGAAGTAGAAGACTTAAAAAAAGAAATAAATGCCAACGATTTAGCCACACTTATTTACACCAGCGGCACAACAGGTGACCCAAAAGGAGTAATGCTTTCGCACCACAACATTGTTTCCAACGTCCATGGATCTCGAGAACGACTCCCTTGTGATGAAAACTCAAAAGCAGTGAGTTTTTTACCGCTTTGTCATGTGTATGAGCGGATGGTTCTGTATTTGTTTATGTATACGGGAGTTTCCATTTATTATGCAGAATCGATGGACACGATCGGAGACAACATCCGTGAGGTTCAGCCTCACGTATTTACTGCCGTTCCAAGACTATTGGAAAAAGTATTTGATAAAATCATGGCTAAAGGGTCTGAACTCACAGGTATTAAAAAGGCGCTCTTTTTCTGGGCAGTATCATTAGGAGAGCGATGGGAGCCTTATGGCCAAAATGGGCTTTTATATGAAATGCAATTAAGTATCGCCAACAAATTGATTTTCAGCAAATGGCGTGAGGCTTTGGGAGGCAACGTTGAAGCCGTTGCCAGCGGAAGTGCCGCACTGCAGCCCCGACTTGCGCGTATTTTTAATGCTGCCAAAATTCCGGTTTTAGAAGGTTATGGATTAACAGAAACATCACCCGTGGCTGCGGTGAACTCCTTTAAGAACAAGGGCTTCATGATAGGAACAGTAGGAAGAAAACTGCATAATGTAGAGATTAAAATAGCGGATGATGGTGAAATATTGCTCAAGGGACCAAACGTCATGATAGGTTATTACAAACGGGAAGACCTCACCAAAGAAGTATTGACCGAAGATGGATGGTTGCACACTGGTGATATAGGAACAATGATAGATGGGCAATATTTAAAAATCACAGACAGGAAAAAGGAAATCTTTAAAACTTCAGGAGGGAAATATATCGCACCTCAGTTAATGGAAAACGCTTTTAAGGCTTCGCGCTTTATCGATCAAATAATGGTGATTGGAGAAAACCAAAAGCACCCTGCAGCTTTAATTGTACCTGATTTAGAATTTTGCAAGGAATGGTGCAAACGAAAGGGTCAAGACTGTGACACCATGGAAAAAATGGCTAAAAACAGCTCGTTAAAAGAGCGTATTTGGGAAGAAATCGATGAGATCAACCAAGAGTTTGCCAAGTATGAAATGATCAAGAAAATTGAATTATGCGCTGCACCGTGGACTATCGAAACGGATGAACTCACCCCCTCATTAAAACTTAAACGTAAGGTGATCAAGGCCAAATATGCCGACCTCATTGAAAGCATATACAGTTGATTTCATTTCCCTTAAACTATCAATCATCGTTTTTGCACAGATCGTATTGATATCAAATGGAAATCTAGCAAAAGCTCAAAGTTCAGATAAGAGCTCTCCCGTTGTGTTTACCAATGCAAATCTTGGCTTTGGATTGCTTTATGGCGGGTTTGGCGGTAATTTAGAAATTGGGAGAGGTCATTTCTCCGCATTCCTGTCAACAGGATATGCCACAAAACGAGTAGTTGACAATACCACAATCAGTCCATCAGTGAATTTTTCAGGTGGTTTGAGATACTATTTTGATGTTAAAAGTGATGTTATTTATCCTCGTTTTGGTATTGGATATGGTTGGATAACCAATTACTACAGTGATGGACTCATGACATCAGACTATGATCAGAATGTGCACGGATTAAGTGCACATATTGGCACTCAGGTTTACTCTACAGAAGGTTTAGTCTTCAATTTTGATATTGGAATGGCTACAAAACACGCAATAACCAATAGCCAAAATCATCCAAATTTCTTTCCGTTTTACATTCGACCCAATATTGGGATAGGCTTTGACCTGACACGCTTGTTCAGTAAAGAAGGTAAGACAAGGCATGTGAAGAATAACCCCATAGATCCATTCGGTAGCTAGCTCATCAGAGAAGGTACAGAAGTAACACAGCTATTAATATGCCTAGTAGCAATAGAAGTCCGGCTAATCCACGTTTTGAGAATAAAAAATGACTATTGCTTTCGTCATTTTCATTTTCTGAACTTAATTGACTCAATAGATATTCAATCGAACGAACCAAATCATAAAAACTCTCGTTTGATTTTGGAACGAACTCGTCTATCCCCATAGCCATCACTTCTTTTTTTTCTTGCTCATCAGTAATTGAAGACAATAATATCACTTTGGGTTTGGTAGGCATGGAATTGATAACTTCCATTACATCCTTTGCAGATAGATCATTTTCAAGGTAATAGTCCAGCACGACCAAGGAAGGTTTTAGTCTCTTTATAGACTCAATTGCTCTGGCTCCAGAGTTTTCCACATATACCTTTACATTGCCCAGATTATTCTTTAAGTAATGTGTAACCAACAAAGAAAAAGTCTCGTTGTCTTCAATGATGATGATATTTCTTGGAGAATTCATTCAGCACTAAGTTAAAGAAAAGCATTCTCTATCCGGTGTTGTTGGTAGAGCATTTTTATCACCCCATCTGAAACGCCTATTTTAGGTACAAAGGCAACATTAGATTTACTCCATCGCATGACACAAGTAAAGATTTTTCCAGCCGGAACTATCACATCGGCTCTATCGGGATTCAAATAAAGTTCTTGAATTCGCTCCTCGGTTGTCATGCCTTTGAGTCTTTTGTATAAATGATATACTTCATCATACAGCAGCACCTCACCGTAATCCTTCATCAGAAGTTTGTTATATTTATTTATGTTACCTCCTGAACCAATTACGGAAACTTCTTTTCCTACTTGATTTTGAAGGTCTTTCACCCATGCTTTCATCTCATCCCACTCTTCATCCTTCACCATATTCAACAAAAGACGAATGGAACCGATGTTGAAAGATCTGGATGTAACTGCCTCATGATTATTAAACAAGGTCAACTCAGTACTTCCTCCACCAACATCCATGTAGAGATAGGTTTTTTCAGGATCCATATTATCGCGTAACCCATTTGCATAAACCACTTCAGCTTCCTCTTTTCCGGTGATTATTTCAATTTTCAAGCCTGTTTCTTCATAAACTTGATTGACTAGATCAATCCCATTATCAGCTTCCCTAAACGCAGAGGTGGCCAAAGCTCTAAACTTATGCGGTCTGTACACCTCAAGCAAGTGCTTAAAGGCATGCATGGTGTGAATGAAATCGTCTATCTTATCTTGAGGCAAGTGGTTATTAAGAAAGGCATCGGCTCCCAAGCGAATCGGAACCCTAACCAAACTTTGTTTTTTGAATGTAACTTTTGACCCTTCTTCAAAAACATTGCTAACAAGCAAACGCACAGCATTAGATCCGATGTCTATTGCTGCGTACTTGTAGTATTTCATCATGTCTTTTTACTGTAATATTCGTGCAATGCGTATTGGGAGCGAATATCCTTTTTATTACCGTCTTTAACAACAATATATTCTCCTGTCGGCTGAAGTCTATGAGCTTTGGTATTGTCTGATAACTGAATTTCAAGGATTTCATCGATCTCTTTGCGCAGGGCTGGATCATAAATAGGACATGTAACTTCAATACGTCTATCTAAGTTTCGAACCATCCAATCTGCGCTGCTTATGTAGTACAAAGGCTCACCACCATTGCAAAATACATAGCACCTCGCGTGTTCCAAATAACGATCAATGATGCTGATCACTTCTATGTTCTCACTCATTTTAGGCACTCCAGGAACTAAAGAGCATATTCCTCTGACGATAAGCTTTATCTCCACACCTGCGGTGCTCGCCTGGTAGAGCTTCAGAATCAACCCTTTATCAACAAGGCTATTAAGCTTAAGCTTAATGAATGCCGACTTCCCGGCCTTAGCATTTTTAATCTCTTTATTAATTAACCGTACCAGTCTATTTCTCAAATAGAAAGGGGACAGAATTAAATGCTTAAAGCGATAATTTGGCCAAATAGCATTTTCGAAAAGGTCAAAAACTTTATGAATTTCACTTGTGAGTGAACGATTAGCGGTCAACAAAGAGAAGTCACTATAAGCACCTGCAGTACCTTCATGAAAGTTACCCGTGCCGATTTGGGCATAATATTGATTTTGCCCCGCTTCTTTCCGGGTGATTAACAGAATTTTACCGTGAACCTTCATCCCAGGAAAACCAAAGAATACTTTCACTCCTTCATCCTCCAAAACATTTGACCAATAGATGTTATTCTCTTCATCAAATCTTGCCTGCAACTCTAAAACAACAATTACTTTTTTTCCATTTCTGGAAGCATTGATGAGTGCGTTTATTATTTTACTGCGGGAGGCAACTCGATAGAGACAAACTCGAATCGATCGAACATCGGGATCCAGAGCAGCTTCTTTAAGGAACTCTATTATATGATTAAACGACTGATAGGGATAATGCAGTAAAACGTCTTTACGCTTAATAGCAGTAAAGTAACTTTCAATTTTATCCAAAAATGGATGTCTGTTTGAATGTAGTTTTTCATAATAGGCAGACTTTAACGGCAACTTTGGAAAAGACATCAAGTCTTTTAGGTTATGGTATCGACCACCAGGGATAAACGCGTCTTCATCTGTAGTCAAAGACATTTTTTTTGTAAGGTACTTTTGCATTTCCCTTGGCATACTGGCATCAAAGACAAACCTAACTGGAGCTCCTCGTTTTCGCTGCTTCAAACTTTTCCTCATCTTCTCCAGATAACTTTTAGAAATGTCATTGTCTAAGTCAAGCTCTGCATCACGGGTGATTTTAAAAGTGTATGCACCAACAGATATGGGTTTAAAAACACTAAAAACCTCATTCAGGCTAAAACGAATAACATCGTCAAGAATAATAATGTATCGATTGCCATTTTCTTCAGGCAAGCTGATAAACCTCGGCAATGAGGAGGGAATTTCTATTAAAGCGTACTGACTGGTTTTCTTCTTTTTGGAGTCGGATATAAGAACCGCTGCCAAATAAATCGCTTTATCTCTCAAATGAGGAAATGATTTCACCTGGTCGAGCATGATTGGCGAAATAACCGGATCAACTTCTTCCTCATAATAATTTCGCACGAACTCCTTTTGACCCTCGTTTAGTTCCTGTTCATTCAGTAGGAAGATATTCTGGGTTTGAAGCTCTTCAATGATCTCCCTGTATGTGCTTTCATATTGGAGCTGTTGCCTGATAGTAATTCGTTGAATTTGAGCCAGAATATCTCTCGGATCATCATCAGTGGCTTCTATTTTTTCATTTAGAGCTGCCCAACGTTTGACAGACGCAACCCTTACCCTGAAAAATTCATCTCGATTATTTGAGAATATGCCTAAAAATCTGAGGCGTTCGAGAAGAGGAACCGTTTGATCTGAGGCTTCATTGAGCACTCTTTCATTAAACGCTAACCAGCTGATTTCGCGGTTGATGATTTCGTTTTTTTTCGCCATGTATTTTGAATAGAACGAAGGTAATGCCTATGATGCAGGGTTAATCACATTACTGTAGTGCATTTAACAATCTCTTCATACAGATAGAACAATTAGGTAACCTTTCCATAGCCGTTTTTCGTTGAAAACTCTGTTGATAAGGATTGGATACACCGCACGAATCCCGCTAAAATTAAGGGTTACATTTGGATTACACAATTGAAACGACCTTAATAACGCAATGTTTACGATATTCAAGAAGAAAAAAATCACTGAAGACCAGCTTGCAAACTTCTTTGTAAACACAACATTACAATTGGTTGAAGAAGGTTTCAAAGATGTTGCCGAAATCATCAACAATGATGCTGAGTTTTTAATTCAACCACAGGTTTCTGAAGAAGATTTTGATCGATTTCTCTTGGTGGTTATCGCTGGAAACATGAAGCTTATGAATGCTCACTTTGAATCGGTTAAAGATGTACGCATAGCTGAGAAGATCTATAGAAAATTAGCCAAAGCATTGGGAGTTGAACCGATGGTTTTGAAAGAGACTATCAATAAATATCAGTCATGGATGAGCAGAATCAATCATCCTTCTAAGAACACCTTATATGCCATGTCTAAAGGAGTGTTCTTTAAATATGAATTGAATCAATTTCAAAAGGATTATTTCAGGAATATGAACACGCCAAATCCAATTTTCCTAAAACGATTAGATGAAATTGTAAGTCAATTTATCTTCGACTGGTCTGAAATTAAAGATAACTATCGTGTTTCTGAAAGTTGATTTACTTTAGGTTAAAATAACCTTCCGCCATTTTTCTCACTTCATCACCAATCGACAGGCAGGCCGTTGCAGCCGGACTTGGAGCGTTTAGTACATGAATTCCATTGTCTTTATATTCAATTTTAAAGTCATCGATCATTTCTCCGTGATTGCTCAAGGCCATTGCTCTTACTCCTGCTCTTTCTTCTCCAAGGTCTTCCATTTGCAAATCAGGAATTAATCGCTGAAGGGTTTGAAGGAATAGTTTTTTGGAAAATGATCTTCTGTATTCATCCAGGCCATATTTCCAATGCCTGGCAAAAAACTTCCATGTGCCGATTTGCATAAGTGCATCGGAGGTATCCTTAAAATCGAAATCGGTTTTAGAGTAGCCTTCACGCTTAAAAACAAACACAGCATTTGGCCCACACTCAACTTCACCATCGATCATTCTTGTAAAATGCACACCTAAAAAAGGAAACTCAGGATTAGGAACAGGATAGATTAAATGCTTGACTTTATGCTTTGCCTCTTCCTTTAGCACAAAGTAATCTCCACGAAATCCGAGAATTGACATATCAAGATGCACATTTGCTTTTTTAGCAAGTCGGTCTGCTTGCAACCCTCCACAATAGATCACATATTTTGCATGGATTAAACCTCTTGAAGTTTTAAGTACAGTAATCTCTCCTTCCCTACTCACTTCCTTCACTTCGTGATCTAGAAATATTTTAGAACCTGCCTCACCCAACTCAAGAAGTTCTCCCAGTTTTAATGTGGTAGCGGTGTAATCAATAATACCCGTACACCCAACCCTGAGACCCGAAACTCCAGAACAAAACGGTTCAATTTCTTTGATTTGACTCTGGTTGATTACCTCAACATCCTCAACTTTATTGTCTAATGCTCTTTGATGAATTCTATCTAGGCTTTTTAACTCCGACCGATCAGTAGCAACGACTATTTTGCCACAAATGTCATGAGGAATGTTGTGTGTTTTCGCAAAAGCCACCAATGCCCTTCTTCCTTCTACACAGGTTTTGGCCTTGGCAGATCCGGGTTTATAATAAATACCAGAATGAATTACCCCTGAGTTATTACCCGTTTGATGGGCTGCCAACTTTTTCTCCTTCTCAATTAAGGCAATAGAGTTCTTTGGAAATGCCTCTTGTAGCTTATAGGCTGTAGCCACTCCCACTATTCCACCGCCAACCACCGCTATATCGAATGATGCAATCACTTATTTCTTGTTTAAGCGAAGTTAATGTTTCATAGGGTTTATGGAATCTTCTCTTTTGACCATAAATAAAAGAAAGAGCCCCACAATAAAAAACAACATCAATACTAAAGCCGAATTACGCATGCTATCTGTCACTCCCTCAATAAAACTAAAGAAAAAGGTACCAACGACAATGCCCAACTTCTCCAACACATCGTAAAAACTAAAGTAAGAAGCATGATCCTGAGTTTCTGGAAGCATTTTGGAATATGTAGAACGAGATAAGGCCTGAACTCCGCCCATCACTAACCCCACAACTGCTGCTAAAATATAAAAATGAAGGGGTGTTTGAATAAAGTATGCTGAAGCACATACAAAAATCCAGACCACCAGAGCTGTTCCTAATACAGGGATATTACCCAATCGTTTTGATGATTTAGCAAATAAATAAGCACCTAAAATAGCGATGAATTGAATAATAAGCACGCTAATAATCAACCCCGTATCACCTTGACCTTGCCAATCAACTTCTTTTTTTGCAAATAAAACCGCCATAAGCATTACTGTTTGAACACCCATGCTATAAACAAAAAATGAACGTAAAAATCTTCTCAAATTCATCAAGTAACCTAGTTCTCTCCACACTTTTTGAAGTTCCTGATAGCCTCTCAAGAATAAATCTTTTTTTGGCACTTTCTTACCGAAAACATTATTAGGCAGATGAGCATAGGTAACTTGCGCAAAACCACTCCACCAAATCGCAACCGCCAAAAAAGCATATCTAACAGGCATTGTCTCTGTCTGAATTAGTATCAAAATACCGATTAGAAGAAGTGCACTTCCGAAGTAACCATATGCAAATCCTTGCGCACTCACTTTGTCATGTAGTCTGGCATCTGCAATTTCAGGTAAAAAGGCATTGTAAAAGACCAAACTACTCCAAAACCCAATGCTCGCCAGCAGCACAAAGAACATTGACAACTCAAGATAATCAGGGCTAAAAAAAAACAACAATGCACATCCAAAAGACCCCAGATAACAGAAGAACTGTAAGAACTTCTTTTTACTACCTGAATAGTCGGCAATACCTGAAAGAATTGGTGACAATGCACTTACTAAAAGAAAGGAAAAAGAAAATACATAACCATACAGTTCCGTATTAATAAAGTCAAACCCAAAAAATAAAACCCTATCATTTATTTCACCGTTAGGAAGTTGCGAAGAAGTGACCTTTTGAAAAAAAATGGGAAAAATAGCCGTAGTAATAACTAAAGGATAAGCAGAATTAGCCCAATCGTAAAAGGCCCAAGCTCGAATTGTTTTCGGATTATTCTTGACTATCATTTTAACAGAGCGAAAATAGAAAAGCCCCAATAGCTTGAGGCTTTTCTAAAATGATATCATCAACAATGTTATTCCGTACTAATTACTTCAAAAACCACCCTTCTGTTTTGCGCTTGACCTGAGACCGATGCATCATCTGTAGAAGGCTCAAAATCCTGAACTCCTACTACAAGCAACTTCTTCTCATAGGCACCATTTTCTATCAGGGCATCCCTCACCGCTTCCGCGCGCTGTAAACTAACATCACCTGTAACCTTAACTTCCTCGATTGGGTCAGTATGACCAGTAATTTTGATTTTATAGCTAGGATTGTTTTCTAACATAGATGCCACTTTTTTAACGTCTTTCATGGCTTTCTCATTTATGGCAGAACTCATAGCGTCAAAATAAATTCTTGTCATTTCAATATCTTCAGTGACGTCTACCTCCATATCAGAGCTCACTTCTTTTGAGTAAACCACCTGTAATGCGCTTCCACTTGCGTCTAACTCGCACTTACATTCATCAAGACCTGCCATATTTATGACCGAAACGTCATCGATGTAATAATATGCCCCTCTGACTTGCTGACCAAT
>JBBDRU010000019.1:0-2061 GCA_040905305.1 Salibacteraceae bacterium
ATTATAGAAGTGAAAATTGCATCTCGTTAATGATAAGTTTACCGACACATAACGGTTTGGCAAATAACCGGCACCGGGATTTGAAACGTAGTAAATTTATAGATTTCTTTAAATCTACCAGAGAATTTTAAAAAAGCAAGGCGGTGTCCGAGTTGATTTGCTTGTTAACCGCTGAAGCTATCGTTCAACACATTTGGTTCTGAAATAGTCAGCTACATCCTCTCTTGAAATTTTCTTTGTCACAAAATCCAAAACCAGATCTGCCAGATCTTCTTCATGAGGCTCTGTGATGGTAAATCCATTCACATAAAGAAATGTGAGAGCCGAAGCCAAAGCCGTTCGTTTATTACCGTCCAGAAAGGGATGCCTTATCGCAAGACAGGCAACATAACTTGCAGCCATTTCGAATAAGTCATAGAGATCCCCTCCAAAACTTGCTTTTGGCGCCTCTACGCAAGCCTTGACGCCTTATATAAAAAAGAAAGTCAAGGATATATTTTCTCCATGACGGTATCGACTCATTTTTGAGTTTTATGTCGCCCTGTTTAATGGCTGATTCTACTTCCTTATAGATTGTTTTGGTGCTCATTGGTATGTTTTCTATATCAGGTTCGGTCAAAATCCATCCGACCTGTAGCTATCATCGGTTTTTCTGTAACCAGACTTATATCGGAATCTCACAGACTCTTGTCGATGAGCTGCGGATTAGGGTCGTATGGGGTTTCCAGGCCGGGTGACTAAGCTCTGCGTGGAATCTGTAAGCGTATTGCTTACGACTAGGCGCGAAAAAAGTGAGTCTGTCCCGGCAGCCCGATTCAAGACCAGCCCTGATCAACACACCATGCTGCCAAAGCGGTTTCTATCGGGTGGAACCCCCACGACCGTTATATGTAAATCTGTTCGGATCATAGTGGGTCTTATTCTTCCACAAAGCCCACATGGTAATCAATATCTTTCGCTGGGTCGCCAGCCGGGCATGCACCGGGTTGCCACAGCGATCCAGCTGCTGCAAATAATAACGGTCAATCTCGTTATCGCTATGCAGGTTGGTTTTCCAGGCTACATGAGCCAGGTTTTTCAACACGCCGTGCCCTGCCTTGCTTAAACGGGGATTACGTACCTTTTTCCCATCACTGGTAAAATGACGCACACTCAACTTGCAGAACTTAATCAGTTGCCCGGCCCGGGAAAACCGGTGCGGATTCTGGATGTATCCGGAAAACGTACACGCCCCAACCGGTCCAATTCCAGGCATTTTTTTGTACTCAGTAATTTCATCAAAGGCTTTTGCTGTGCTTTGCATATTCTTCTTTTGGAGATCTTTGCGCCGAATCAACAAAGCTACCATCTGCATCTTTTGGCAAAATTCCTGCCGCAAAAGCTCATTGTTTACTTGGCTCAAAACCTTCTCCGGTCGCTGATAGTCTGCCTTGGTCAGCTTGATGTTGATTCCCCAGTGGCGAAGCCCATCACCAAGCTGTCGTTTATGGATAGACATGGTTTTGACCAACCGGTGATACTCCTTGACCTGATGGAAAAATAAGCGCCGCAATCCCATTTGCTTTGGCCGCCATACTTCCTTGAGCTGCCCCAGTCGCAACAACCGGCACAAAGCCAGTGTATCAAGTCCATCATTTTTATTCTCCCCGCGTGAGATCAATGTGTTCTGACGCGGATCACATACCATGAGTTCATCGACAACCTCCTGCAGGAGCTCACTGGCCCAAAAAGCCATGTTGCTTTGTTCTAACGTTAGTTTCTTCACCTTTCCGGGTATGGCTGTTACCTGATTAATCAGGTTTCGGGAAGTCGTCTGCACCTGTCGGTGCCCGCAATATTCACCCAGTTCATTCATATAACCAATGGTACTTGTGTTGCTATGTAAGTCAATTCCTATGTATACTACATCTGTATTTTTCATAAGAGGCCTCCTATGGATTTGATTAATGTTTACTGCACTATTAATCTAATAAATCCAGGGCGATCTCTTTTTTATAATACCTTGGCGGTCTCGAATATTTGGATCCCCGCCAGAAGTTTGAATCTCTTGTTGATGAATGA
>JBBDRU010000020.1:0-12518 GCA_040905305.1 Salibacteraceae bacterium
GATATATTTCGCCTGGATTTGACAATGGCACATGGCTTTATAATGGCGATCGAGCAGGGTCAAGATATTATAATGTTATGCATACCACTGCCAACGGGGGCAGCAATTTCAGTGGAAGGTTTAATCCCCAATTCAGAAAATACAACGCGTTTCAAGGAGCGATTTTCACCAAATTCAAAGGACTTGAGCTGTTTGGGTTCTATGAATCAGTGATGGGCGACAAGGCTGAAAGCTTAATCACCGGAGGTGCTTTCAACCAATTGGGTGCAGATTTGATCTTCCGTTTCGGAGAAAGCGAAAAGTTTTATATTGCCACACGATACAACATGGTTCAAGGTTTCGGAAATGGTGCCAATAACACCATTGGACTTCAAAAAGCAGGGAATCAGGAAATACACAGGATCAATGCGGGTGGCGGTTGGTTCATTACCAAAAACATCATCACCAAAGTAGAATATGTTCAGAACAGGTATTTCGGAGAAGGCTGGGAAGGAACTCAATACCAAGGAGCTGAATTTGGAGGCGTGGTGATTGAGGCAGCCATCAGCTTCTAAACTTCAAAAACACATGCTCAAGAGCCCCTGATTCTTAACCTTTCAGGGGTTTTTATCTTCTCACCTGTTCGGATTTATTAATTTTTAGTAAAATACAATTCAAAGCAAACATCAATTTGATCTTCAAGCTTCAACAAGCCAAATAAGCGGCTGGGTTGCGCTATTCCATACCATGATAAAAATATCGGGATACGGCCTGAAATCATAAAGTAATTGGGATTTAATTCATCCACTTCTGCATCAAAGCTCACATCCTTTTTCACTCCTTTTACTTCAGTAGTGGCAATGACTCTTCCTTTAAAAAAATTGTCTTGGATCTGTTTTGCTTCCAGATGATGAAGATCAAACTTGATGTTAGGATATACTTTACTTTCAAGCACCTCCTTCAAGTCTTTGACTACAAGCGGGTTTCCGCAAGAAAATCCATCCACAGGAATTTCAAATTGAACCTCAGAAATTTTGATTGTATCATCTGACCTTATAAAACATGAGGGAATCAGATGTTCTGGTTCCCGCGGATCAGTATGACAACGAAAACCTCCAACATTTGCAGAACCCGATACCTGAACTTCACTTTCTGTTTGCAACGTCAGGCAATTGTATTCCTTCTTCTGAGCACTTGCTGTTAAATGGAAAACAAATAGAAGAGCAACACAAAACACGAAGTGATTCATTTGAAAGGTTTGATTTACTGCGTTTCAGGCGTTGGCAAAAATGATATTTCTTATCGACCCTGAATAATAGAGATGTCTTTAAACCATAAAGCCCAACTGTAACACTTGTCACGTTGAGGCCTCTTAACCTTGTTTAATATTGTAGCTATGATCAAATCAGTTTTTCCTATTGCAGCTATCGCGATGATAATGCTGTCCTGTTCCAATCAAGGAAACAAGGAAACTCATGCCAAATCTTCTTATTCCTATGGTTTGGAGGCTGGAAAAGAGCTTTATAAGAGCAACTGTTTCTCGTGCCATAATGAGCATACCGCTCCTTCAGCACGATTGGCTCCAACAATGGCCGAAGTAAAAGCAGCATACAACCTAAAAAATGAAGATGCGTTCATCAAAAACATGACAGCATTCATTAAAAACCCTACAGAAAACACAGCTAAGCTTCCAGAAGCAGTTGAGCGATATGGACTTATGCCTGTCATGAAATATAAGGATGAGGATTTGAACAATATGGTGCATTATATTTTTAACGAATCGTTCAGCTCAGACAGTGACGTCAGTAGAAAAGAAAAGACGTTGTCGCAGATGTCTCCAGCTGAAAAAGGCATGCATTATGCCTCAACGACAAAAAGTGTGCTTGGTAAAAACCTGATGAAAGCCCTAAAGGAAAAAGGCACCATTGGCGCACTGGAGTTTTGTAACACCCAGGCCATGCCCCTTACCGACAGCATGAACAGTCTTCACAACGTTACTATCAAGCGTGTGAGTGACCGCCCTAGAAACAAAAAGAACAAGGCCAATGAAGAGGAGCTTGAAGCCATTGCATTTTTCAAAGAAGAAGTCAAAAAGGGAAATCAGCTCAAATACATCATTCACGAATCCGAAGCAGCCTATCGTTTTTATAACCCCATAGTTAGCAACGGCATGTGTTTACAGTGTCATGGAACCATAGGTAAAGAACTGACTCCTGAAACCAACGCAGCTATAAAAAAACGCTATCCGTCTGATCAAGCAACAGGCTATGGGTCGGGCGAAATACGAGGGATTTTCAGTGTGATTTTTCCGAAATAATCACTTTCCATTCATTTTGATTTTCAAGTAGGCAAATATTTGCTCAATATTGCCAATAGATGGCAACGATGAATTTAACCCTTCGTGAGGGCAGACCTGAAGATGTACCACAATTGCTTCGATTGATCAAAGCTTTGGCGATATATGAAAAGGCAGAGAATGAAGTGATCGTCACAGAAGCGCAACTGCTTAACGATGGTTTTGGAGAAAACCCATTATTCCACTTGATGGTTGCAGAAAGTGATAAAACGGTTATAGGAATTGCATTGTACTATTTTGCCTATTCCACCTGGAAAGGGAAATACCTTTACCTCGAAGATTTTGTTGTGGACGAACGTCATCGCGGAAAAGGCATTGGGAAGCAATTATTTGAGTCGGTTATCAATAAAGCAAAAGAACATAAAGTGAAAAGAATGGGATGGCAAGTACTCGACTGGAACGAACCCGCCATTCGTTTCTATGAACACTTTGATGCTGATCTATCATCAGAATGGCTAAATGGTCGCTTATATTTTGAATAGCAATAACATGAAAGTTTTCAAATTTGGTGGTGCATCCGTAAAAGATGCTGAGGCGGTAAAAAACCTACAATCAATTATTGAAGGTGAACACGAAAGCAAATTGTTGGTGGTTGTTTCAGCAATGGACAAAACAACCAACCACCTCGAAAAGGCCATTGATGCCTTTATCCTTAAAGATGACCAATGGCGTCAGTTGCTTGATCGTGTATTTGAATTTCATCTGGAGCAATTGACCACGCTGCTGCCGACAAAATATAAGGAAGTAGAAGAAACATTGCTTAAAATAAAACATTATGCGTTCACCTTTTTTGAGCAAGACGAAGGCAGTGGTTATGATTTTATCTATGATCAAATTGCCTCCATTGGCGAAATTCTATCTACTAAAATAATTTGGGGCTACCTGAAAGAACAAGGGTTAAATGCTGAATGGGCTGATGCGCGCAAACTGATACACACCAACAACAACTACAGAAGTGCTGAAGTAAATTGGAAGGAAACCGGAAAACGCATACAATCATTTTGGAACAACACAACTTCACCGATCATTATCACCCAAGGATTCATTGGCGGAGGTGAACACAATCGTATGACCACCCTAGGGCGAGAAGGCTCGGATTTTTCAGCCGCAATTTTCGCCTATTGTTTGGATGCCGAATCCGTCACCATTTGGAAGGATGTAGCCGGCATGCTCAATGCAGACCCGAAACACTTTTCCAACACAACATTGCTGCCTAATGTGTCTTATCGGGAAGCGATTGAGCTGAGTTATTTCGGTGCTTCGGTAATTCACCCAAAAACCATAAAGCCCCTCGAAAACAAAAATATCCCACTTTATGTAAAAGGCTTTAAACACCCAAAAGAGCCCGGCACCTTGATCAATGAAAACACTTCGGAAGACAGCAAAATTCCCAGCTATATTTTCAAACCCAACCAGGTTCTCATCACTATTTCCAGTCGTGATTTTTCTTTCATTGTTGAGGAGCACATCAGTGATCTATTTCTGCGTTTTTCGAAATTTAAACTCAACATTCAAACGATGCAAAATTCGGCTATCAGCTTTTCTGTGAGTGTTTCTGACCATCCAATCCAGATTGAAGCATTGATCAATGATTTAAAAACAGATTATGAAGTGCGCTATAATGATGGTCTTGAGTTGATGACTATCAGACATTTTAACCGCGAAATCGTGGATGAATTGATAAAAGGAAAGGAAATATTGCTCGAGCAAAAGACAAGACACACCATGCGCCTTCTTATGCGCGGCTAAACTTCTCGATGATTTTTTGAGCTAAAACCACTGAAAGCTTTCGATAGGATTCAGCCGTAAGCCCAGCCGTGTGTGGAGTTAAAACAACCTGCTCACTTCCGTAAAGTTTCTGGGCTGATGCAGGTAATTGCTTTTGATGGGGCATTTGAAGCGTATCTGTTTCAAATTCTAATACATCCAGACAAGCTCCAAGAACCTTACCCGTGTCTATTGCATTTAACAAATCTGCTGTCTTCACAACTTTGCCCCG
Source organism: Salibacteraceae bacterium (assembly GCA_040905305.1). Classification (GTDB taxonomy): domain Bacteria; phylum Bacteroidota; class Bacteroidia; order Flavobacteriales_G; family Salibacteraceae; genus SHAN690. Next base: position 4,335 of record JBBDRU010000020.1, read on the forward strand.
GGAGGTATTGATGAGGTAAAAAGGTTTTCTAAACTGATCTATCCAGTGTTTATTCACAAGGTTAGTTGTTTCTGATGACATTGGCAGATGGAGGCTTACAACATCCGCCTCATCATAAACAACTTTCATTGCAACCTCATCTACGATTGGCGATGAAAAGCCAGATTTATACTTATCAAAAGCAATCACCTTCGTTTGAAACCCGCTTAGCACTTGAGCAAAAGCCGACCCTGTATTTCCATAACCGATAATAGCAATCGTTTTTCCCTGGAGTTCTGTTCCTTCATTTTCCTTCCGCAACCATTTCCCCTCACGAACCTGTTGGTTAGCGATATGAATCCGGTTAAACAGTGTCAACAAACTACCCAGAGCATGCTCAGCAACGGCTTGTCTGTTTCCTTCGGGAGAACTGATGATATCAATACCACAACGTTTCGCATAATTTACATCGATGTGCTCTAAACCCGCTCCTACCCTTCCGATAAACTTTAATTGCTTATTCGCATCCATCAGATCTGAGCCGATCGAAAGCCTACTTCTCAAAATCAACCCCTCATAAGTAATCAGAGCCTCTTCCACTTGATTTACAGACCATTCTGGACGATAATCACATTGAAAACCCGCAGAAAGCAACATGTTTATCAACACCTCATGAAGCCGATCTATGATGAGAATTTTCATTCCGGTTGAACCTTATTTACGTGTACTTCGACCCTTCGATTCTTAGCATTTGCCGCCTCTTTTTCGATGGCCGTGGGCAGCTCAAGAATGACAGTATCAGCAATTAAAGGGTTACGGTTCGCCATACTCTTCACCTCTATTCGATCACCTTTAATTCCTTTTTCCTTTAACTTTTCCTTGATCAATGTTGCTCTTTCCAAAGCCAAGAGTGTGTCTTCGTTCATGGAAACATGTCCGATCAAATCAATACTTATTTGAGGGTTAGTTTCCATGATTTTCGAAAGTGCGTGCACCATTAAATTATCAGGGAGTGTGTCAGTTTTAGTCTGACTTACACCTTGTTCATAAAACATATTGCTATTGGCAAATGCGATGCTGTGTGCTTGAAAGCTGAAATTAGGGAATTTTTGTTTTTGTGCAGATGCGCTGGTCATCGTCAACACCATTAAGCCTGCCAAAAGTGAATTTTTAATCATACTAGATGTAGAGCAAATGACCGATTAAGAAATAAATAAACAACCCCAATACATCGTTGACAGTCGTAATAAAAGGCCCCGTGGCAAGTGCCGGATCAATCTTATAGCGATCAAGAATTAAGGGTACAAAAGTGCCGAATAGCGTGGCTATGATGATTACGCTTAACAGTGCTATACTTACAGTGTAGCTTAGATTTACAGAAACACCAAACACAAGAGTGTAGGTAAGAATAAGAGCGGCACAAACCAATCCATTGAGTAAACCAACTAAAAACTCTTTCCAAAGCTTGGGCATTATGCCTGACAACCCCATAGATTTATTCGCGAGACCTTGCACAATAATCGCAGACGACTGTACGCCTGCATTCCCTCCCATTGCTGCGATAAGAGGAATAAAAAAGGCCATTTCCGGATACAGTTGTAAATCCCCTTCATAAAGCTCAATAACGCGAGCTCCCAAAACCCCCCCTAACAGACCTATTAACAACCATGGAAGCCGGGCACGGGTTAAGCGAAAAACATTATCTGTTGAATCAACATCACCAGAAATACCTGATGCAAGGGCATAGTCTCGCTCCGCCTCTTCCTTGATAACATCAACAACATCATCGATGGTAATTCTTCCCTGAAGACGCCCCAATTCATCTACTACAGGCAATGCAACGATATCATATCTTTCCATCATGCTGGCCACCTCTTCCTGCTCCTCATCCACTTTTACTGACCTGATTTTTGAGTCGTAGATATCCGCAATTTTAGTTTTAAGCGGGGTGATAAGCATCCGCTTGATGGGGAGCCTTCCAACTAATACGTCTTCTTCATCTACTACGTAAACCGTGTAAACATTTTCAATGGCCTCAGCCTGTTTGCGCATTTCTTTGACAGCTCTTGAAACCGACCAATTCACATTCACTTTGATCAGCTCCTTGGCCATCAAAGCACCTGCAGTGCCTTCTTCATAATGAAGCAGGTCCACAATATCCATCGCCTGCTGGCGATCCTCGATCAGTGCAATGATCTCTTCCTTCTGTGCCTGAGGAAAAAGATTAAGCATATCGGCAGCATCATCACTATCCAGATTGTCGATAAACTGGCGGGCAATTTCTTTGGAGGAAAGTGAAGCAAGAAAGTCATCGCGTGTATCTTCATCCATGTGGGTGAGCACGGAAGAAGCACGATCGGCATCCAAAACTTTGTATAGTACGGTTGCCTCAAATGTGTCAAGCTCATCCAGGATTCCGCCTAAATCGGCCGGGTGCAAATCATGCACCAGCTCTATGAGTGCAGCTTCATCATTGCGCTCAATGGCCACTCGAAGGTCGCCCAGGTATTCTTTGGTTAATTCAAACTGCATGATTTCTCAACTGCATTCAAATGTAAAACTATTTAAACTCAGCTGAGCGCACGAGTAAGAACAATGAAGTCTTCGAAACCCAATTGTTCGGGTCGCATGGTTAAATAGTCTTCGATACTTTTATCTCCGTTTTCAGGTATTAGGTCTTTTAACGATTTACGAATCATTTTTCTGCGTTGATTAAAAGCCCGTTTTACGATGGAAAAAAACATCCGTTCGTCACAATTCAGCTCAATTTGTTCTTTACGCATCATCTTTAACACTCCAGACTTAACTTTTGGTGGAGGTTCAAAGCAATGCTCGTCAACAGAAAAGAGGTAATCGACTTTGTAAAATGCTTGAGTGAGAACACTCAATATACCGTATGTTCTGCTTCCTGGAGGAGCAGCAATGCGCTCTGCTACTTCTTTTTGAAACATTCCTACCATTCCCAAAACACAAACTCTGTTTTCCAATATCTTAAATACGATTTGGGATGAAATATTATAGGGGAAATTGCCGATAACAAAAACGGACTCAGATATATTTAACTTTAAAAAGTCTTGATGAATCACCTTATCTCTATGAATCGGAAACTCAGCTTTGAGGTAGGCAATGGACTCGTCATCAATATCTAATAATTGAATATCGGTGAACCGCTCAAGCAAATGTTTTGATAGTACTCCATCTCCAGGCCCGATCTCTAGTACTTTGCTATTCAAATCAATATCTAGCGCGTTGACGATTTGTATAGCGATTTGCTCATTGCGCAAAAAGTGTTGACCCAAATGCTTTTTCGCCTTTACCGGACCTGCCATCAGACTACTTCAAGTAGTGTCCTAAATGCCACAAACTTATCCTTGAATCGTTCCGTGTGTTCTTTCTGCAATTCTGGGGCATACTCCTCATAGTAAGCTGTAAGTGTTTCCATATCTTGGCATTTATACTGCACCGCGTATGTAATTCCATCCTCATCATCAACCAACACTTTGGCAAACTGATGCTCTATAAATTTTCCTGTGGCCATTACATCCGGAATATGTGTCTCACGCATCCAATTGATCCAATCTTCATGGATGTCATTCTCAACTTTAACGGTAACGTTATAAATTATCATTGTTCTTTTTCTCAACGAAATTAGCAACCTCAAAACACATAAGACACATTATTATGACTTGGGAACTCACCCTTAAATCATAATACTAGTAGCCAAGATGGAATTATTCAGAAAAGGTTACATTTGATACTAACAAAAGAATCGCCAATGAGTTAAAGTATAACATAGTGTATATCATTTCAAGATTTAGCATCTAGCTAGTCTCATTTGCGAAGGAACTCGCCAGGTTAACGCAACGAATAAGACTACCTGATGCCCCCCAAGGGTGCATTTCGTAGGTTTTAAACAATCGTTGCAAGGCTTCTGGCGAGGCCTCTTCGCAGTTGGGCAATTCCGTTCGGAATGCACCCGATTTATTTGCGGAGATCAAATACAAAAACTTACTAACAGCTCGTATTGAGCTAAAACACCAATTAACTTATGAAACTAAGAATTCTTTTAATAAAATTTTCCTTGCTAACATTAATCGTGAGCAATGTAAAAAGTCAAGACACAGCTTATGTCGACTCTCTGAAACAAGCAATATTTCTAAAAATCGACTCGAGTGGGGTGTTTTACGCAAAACCGGGTACTCTATTACCTGGCCAAGCGCTCGATGAATACAAGTACGTATTCTACAATAACTACTTTGATCGAGCAGAGTTGATAGACTCTTGGCATGACTCTGTCACTGGAATGAATCATAACAAATATCAACAGTATTTTGATGGTGTACCTGTGGAAGGAGCCTTAATTATTGAGCATGTTTTACCAAATGGCTTCGTGAGCTATATCAACGGAAAGGTCGCCAATTTTAGTGATCTACAAAACTTACCTACCACGCTCACCGCTCAAAATGCTTGGGACGACCTAGTTGCTCTTGGAACCTTTCAAAACCATATTTTAGCCTATGAATTTGACAATATGGAACAACAAATCCGTACTGATATGGCTGATTCAAATGCAACTTATTATCCAGTATCAAATGCAGAGCTAGTGATGTCCATAACGTCATTTAAAAACTATGGCTATAGAATACCTCTTGAAAATTATAGACCCGCGTGGAGATTCGATGTAATGGGTCTTTCCCCGTTTTTCCACAGAGCATATTATGTTGACGCAGAAAATGGAGAATTATTGCATACTTTAGAGTTGACAAGATCGGATGGGCCAGCGACTATATGGTATTATGGCACACAAACTATCGACACAAGAGAAAGAGGTTTTCCTTATTTCAATCACCTGCTAAATGCCAATTCGGATGGACGCAACTTTGAGACTCGATACTTTAATTTTGACTGGCAGTCATGGGGGGGAGCTCACAAAATTAAAGATAACGATGATGATTGGGGTACAAATCACCATGGAGCGACAGCAACTCATTGGTATGCAATGCAATCATGGGATTATTTCAACGAAATTCATGGACGAAATGGAGTTGATGGTGAAGCTATTGAAATAAGGATTTATGCCGATGACGAAAACTTCAACAACGCAAGACATTACAAAACTGGTGGCAAACACTATTTGAGGTTTGGAATTTTTGAAGATGTCAACTATCCCGGAAGAGCGATAGATATAGTTGGACATGAAATTGCGCATGGTGTTAATGTTGAAACGGCCAACTTAATATATTACAGTGAACCAGGAGCAATAGATGAAAGTTTTGCTGATATTTTCGGGTATCTTATTGAAAGATACACTGAAGGCCCAGGTGCCGATTGGATCGTAAGCGCAGATCAACCGGGATTGGGAACACGATCCTTCGAAGACCCACATTCAGCTGGGCTCTACTACACGAACCCTCAGGATAACTGCTTTGATACTGATGTTGGACAACCAGAATATTATCATGGAGAGTTTTGGTGCGATTGTGAGTGTGACTTTGGTGGAGTTCACGTTAATAGTGGAGTTGTGAATAAGTGGTTTTGGATGTTGGCAAATGGCGAAACTGGCATAAATGAAGACGATGAAAATTACAGTGTATCTCCAATTAATATAAATGATGCAGGAGATATTGTATATTACGCACTAACTAACCTTCTTACGCCAGCCTCTTTATTTACTGATGCTCGGCAAGCGACAATCAATGCAGCAATTGATCTTTTTGGCGAATGTTCAAATCAACAAATTCAGGTTGAAAATGCGTGGTTTGCGGTTGGGGTAGGAAATGAAAGTACATGCGCGCCAATGAACCTAGATCATGCCGAAAATGCATCTGAGTCTTTTCATGTTTTCCCCAATCCAACAAATGGTTTGGTGACAATTACTTCTACTCAAAAAACACGCATGAAAATTGAAGTTTATGATATGAGAGGAGTGAACTGGAAAACGATCAACGAACATGGCTCGCACTTTAACCTCTCTCTTGAAAACCTTCCTGACGGTATGTACGTTATACAAATTTCATCTGAGAAGAGTACACAAAATCAAGTGATAGTAAAAACTCAATAACACGTGCTAGGCTCTATTAATATTTCAATAGCCCTCTTGAATCCTGATTCAAGAGGGCTATTATTAATGTCGCTAACTCTCATCTGTGGTATTTTTTTTGGCAACCCATTTTTTGCGCAAGAAACAACCGAAGATAAGTTTAGGTATCGTCTTTACATATTCGGAGGTGGCACTATTCAAAACCACTATGATGGAAATGATATAATGATAATCAACAAAAATATTTCAACATTTAAAAGAGGGTGGTTGCCTTTAGGAAAAAGTCTCGGATTTGGAATAAACGCAACAGATAGAATAGCAATAGAAGCTAGTTTAACCTCAATTGGAATCAATTATTATCAACATTGCTTTCGTTGCGCAGAAACCGGTGCACTTATTGAGAGATGGAATGTAATCCCTACAATTCTATCGAGTTACTCAACAAGAGCAATGAATAACATCAATTTATCGCTAATTTTTGGGGTCTCTGCTAGATTTGGATTTGAAAACCTATTAGAAGGTTATGGTGCGTTCGACTCACATATTCTGGTAAAAGACTTGCAAGACTTTGGTCCAGTTGGGGGCATGCGAATTAGTTATCCTATTTTGAACGACCGGATACACATGACATTCGATGTTAAGCATACTTATTTTATACACAGAAATGACCGTGGTGGTGTATCACCATATACTTGGGACAAAGGATCAACAAGACAAATGACTGTTTTTCAATTTGGAGTTCGATATAATCTATTGACCATTGACAACTAAAGTTGAATTCAAGCAGCTAGTCTAGTATAATGAGATTTGACCAACCCTACTCCTTTAGCTAAAAGACAACTATTTTAGATAAACCCTACTTAAATTCCGTGAACAAATAGCGTCAATCCTATTTAGTAATAACAAACCGAAGCGTTGATGCATCTGAGTGACCAACGGTTTGCAAATAATATACCCCGGCAGAAAGGTCATCAATGATCAAGGTTTCTGTGCCAACAGCATGCAGTGTTTTGATGGTTTGTCCCATCGCGTTTCTCACCACAAATCGACTTTCCTTTTCTGAAGTTACACTCAAGTACACCTCATTTCTCGATGGATTTGGATACAACAGAACCTTTTGATCACGGCCATCCTGCATCAAAAGCACTTCACGTGATTCACTATAATCTTTTCCGCCATCAAAGTCAACCTGACGCAATCGATAATAGGACTTACCACTGAGTGGGTTGTTGTCAATAAATTGATAATAATTTTGCGTGGAGGCATTTCCAGCTCCGAGTACTTTCCCAAGGTCTGTCCAGTTTTCCATATCGGCTGAACGCTCCACCATAAAATAATCATTATTCACCTCTGATGCCGTAGCCCACTCAACCAGTACGGTTTCATCAGCGAGTAAATTAGCATCGAAAGTGGTAAGCTCAACAGGAAGGATAACAGAGTTTTCACCAACAGTAAAACCTAATCCACCTCCGGTAAATGAAGAAAGTTCAAACTCAGCATATAGTATCCCATCTTCAGTGCTACTTGTGGGATAAAGCTGCGAAGCACCCTGCACTCCGGCAGCGGTAAGGTCTGCAGATGGGTCAAAGTCTCCAGCATTTACTGCAAACCATCTTAAGCCGGAAACAAAAGCTGTACTGTCTGCATAAGTTGCATTCCAGGTTTGAGCCGTGTTAACCAATTCATCTGATTCGCCCTGAGCATAATAGAACCGAACGTTCACAAATCCATTTAAACTACCTGAGATCAGGTCAATATTCCAATAACGACCCATTACAAAAGTTGCCTGCTCATTAGCAATATCTTCTTCGGAATAAACCCCAGCGCTGATCAAAGGATTACTAGAGACTGTTGTGGAAACCTCCACTGCAAAATCATTGGTATTAGCACCTGCACCAAAAGGCTGATGCTCAATAGCCATCATCAAAATACTTGAATCTCCAGGGTTTAACGTCTCCACTGAATCAATGTCCACATAGTAATATATCCAACTTCCATCTATACAAAAATTCGGAGAGGCGGTGGTTCTATTCACAGAAGTAAGTGCTATATAGCTATTAGCACAAGGTTCTTCACGCCAGTCTCGTTCTAAGGTACCAAGGTCAGCATCAGGAAAATCAAAGGCATTCTGGCCATTGTTTGACATATTTGTGGTAGCATCGATT
>JBBDRU010000021.1:0-2046 GCA_040905305.1 Salibacteraceae bacterium
TACAGCAGGAAAAGAAGTTTATGAAAAAGGCAATATTTATTGTGCGACAAAACATGCCGTTGATGCTATAACAAAAGGAATGCGGATAGATCTGCTGGGAACAGGTGTGAAAGTTACTCATTTAGCACCCGGAGCCGCAGAAACCGAATTCAGCGAAGTACGTTTCCACGGTGACAAAGTCAAAGCCAAAAGTATATATGATGGCTACCAACCTATGAGTGCAGAAGATGTTGCTGGCCTCGTATATTATGTCACAACCCTACCACCTCACCTTTGCATCAACGATTTAGTAGTAACAAGCATTTCTCAGGCAAACAGCTTTTATATTCATCGAGACATATAGCAATGGAATCTCTTTTTGATAAAATACAAACGAGCAAAACTTACCTTATAAATCATGGAGTCAAAAATGCAGAGATTGCTATAATATTAGGCACTGGGTTAGGAAAGTTGATTGAAGAATTTGAAATCTTACAACGCATTCCATATTCTGACATTCCAAACTTTCCAGAAGCTACAGTTGAGCACCACACTGGCGAGCTCATCTATGGTAATTTTCAAAGCAAGAAAGTACTGGCAATGAAAGGTAGGTTTCACTTTTATGAAGGCCACTCTTTCGAGCATATCGGTTTTTCTATTTGGCTGTTCAAATCTTTAGGAATTAAAGCCATGTTACTTTCAGGTGCCGCTGGAACCATAAATATGCACTGGAGCAAAGGCGACTTAATGATGCTCACAGATCACATTAACCTGCTTCCGGGAAATCCGTTGATCGGAACAAATGACGACAGACTTGGGCCTCGATTTCCGGATATGAGCGAACCATATGATTATCAAATAAACGAGGAAATTGAAAGAGCAGCTGAAAAAACAGGGGTTTTGTTACGCAAAGGAGTGTATGTTTCTGCTCAAGGCCCTATGCTCGAAACTGCAGCCGAATATCGATTTCTCAGAACTATCGGTGGTGACGCTGTAGGCATGAGCACTGTTCCTGAGGTTATTGTTGCCAACCATGCATGTCTTCCCTGCTCAGCAGTTATTGTGCTAACAGATGAATGCAACCCCGATGACCTTAAACCAATAAACATACCTCAGATCATCGAAGTCGCTGGTAAAGCAGAAGCAAAACTGACCATACTCTTTAAGGAGTTAATCAAACATTTATGATCAATGGGTGAGCAAGTATTTGCTTTTAAGCAGTTTTCGGTTGATCATGAGAATGCAGCGTTCAAAGTAGGTACAGACGCTTGCTTGTTGGGCTGTTGGGTCAACATTTCAAAAGTTCAATCAGTGCTTGACATAGGAACCGGAAGCGGAGTGATCTCGCTGATTATAGCTCAGAGGTGTAATGCAGTTATTGAGGCAATTGACATCGATAAATCAAGTGCCTTACAAGCAAAGAGAAACTTTGAAAAATCACCCTGGAAAGAAAGACTAGTCAGTCATAACCAATCGTTGCAGCAGTATGAAGACAAAAACCAAAGCCGTTTTGACTTGATCATTTGCAACCCACCATTTTTTAGGGGCTCTACTCCGCGTTCAAACCTTAGATCTCATGTTGCCCGACATGAAACAGATCTGACATTTATGAACCTCTTAGATGCTGCCAAAAAATTGACTTCAGAAAATGGAAGATTAGCTTTTGTGTTGCCTCTAAATCGCTGGAATGAAAACAAGGAGTTGGCAAATACTTTAGGATGGTTTGAAAGAAGAAAGCTTGAAATAAAACCCACTGAATCAAAGAAAGCCAATCGCGTTTTGGTCGAACTTTCTCAGAAGCCTCAGAAATATTAGAATAATAAACAGTTCTAATTAGGGGAAGCTTACAACTGAAACGATGTAAAAAAAAAGCGGACTCAAATGAATCCGCTTTCTTACTTACTAATCAAAACAATGATCAAATAACTGAGTTCGATTATTCTTAAGGATCCAGACTACCTATGAATAGTTCGTTTCAACGAAAGTAGATGCTAGAGTAATCATATTCAGGCTTATAAGATTACTCCACTTTCTCTATTGAGATTTCAACCAACTCACCAGGGTGTC
>JBBDRU010000022.1:0-2033 GCA_040905305.1 Salibacteraceae bacterium
CAGGTACTCACCAGAAACAGGGATTGGTTTGATCCAACTCCATACGCTTTGGAAGCAGATCAATGGCTCACGAAAGGGCGAGAAAGTGTTTTTTACGTTTCAAGAGATATCTGGATCCGCATTTTAAAAATGGTGGTTGCTTTTGATGGAGACGTTATATATTTCAATGGGTTTTATTCACCAAAATTTAACGCACTTCCGTTGATATATTTTTTAGCTACCGGAACCAATAAACAACTCATTGTAGCTCCAAGAGGAATGTTGAATTCAAACGCTATCGCGCTTAAATCGTTTCAAAAGAAACGATTGATTTCGATGTACAAATTGTTAGGTATTCAACGAAAAGTGCTATTTCACGCCACTGATGATAAAGAGTTGCAAGCGATCAAAAGCGTATATCCATCAGCTAACATTTGCACTCTATCTAATGTGCCGCCAATTGTTGATGCTGGAAGTAAAAATCTTGACGATGATTTGATTTTTATTTCCGTTGGAAGGCTGAGTAAGGTGAAAAATACATTAGGCTTGATTGAGATTTTTAGGTCCGTTTTATCTAATAAGGTTTTTTTTATTGGTAGCGCAGACAATAAGTCTTACGAGCGTGCTTGTCTTGATTTAACAACATCTAGCAAGCATATTATTATTAAGGGTGCTATGCCTCCTTCAGGAGTAAAGGAGCTTTATAATCAACGTTCCATCTTTGTTAGCATGACAACAGGTGAAAACTTCGGACATGCCATTATAGAAGCCATGGCTGCGGGCTGCCCGGTCATTATTTCTGATCAAACGCCCTGGAACGATTTGGAGGATTTTGGAGCTGGCTGGGTAATACCGCTTGATCAACCTGAGCGTTGGCAGCAACAGTTGAAGGCATGCAGTGAGATGAGCGCGGATGAATACCACAAATTTTCTGATCGCGCTAAACAATATGTGCGTGAAAAGTTTGACTTTGACGAAATTCGCAAGCAATACTTAAATTTATTCCGTGCCGAATACTGATTTATCTTCTTTTAATAATGGTTGGTATGACCCCGGAGCAGGTCCGGCAAAGCGATTGATGTGGTACTTAACCTCTGTGGTTTTTTTTCAATCGGCTTCGTTGTTGCCTTATGCTCTTAAAGCAAGTATGCTTCGTTGGTTCGGTGCGGAAATTGGCGAAAAGGTGGTGATAAAACCTCGGGTTACCATAAAGTATCCCTGGAAATTGATTATTGGAGACCACACATGGGTGGGGGAGCACGTCTGGATCGACAACCTAGACCGGGTGAGCATTGGCAGTAATGTATGCCTTTCTCAAGGAGCGATGATTTTGAGTGGAAACCATAATTACTCCTCTCCGAGTTTTGACCTTATGATTAAGCCCATCAGCATTGGAAACGGGGCATGGATAGGCGCTAAATCGGTTGTAACGCAAGGTGTCAAGGTGGGAAATGAAGCTGTATTGACGGTGGGTTCCGTGGCTTCCTCTGATTTAGCACCGTATGGCATTTATCGTGGCAATCCTGCCGTGAAAGTGAAAGAACGTGTGATCAAGGCATGAAAATTTCGCTGATCACTTCAACGTTTAACAGTGCTTCTACCGTGAGGGATACCTTGGAATCAGTGAAAACACAGACTTATCCCGATGTTGAATACATTGTGATTGATGGCGGATCCAGTGATGACACGTTAAAAGTTTTAGCTGACTACGAAGACCTCATCGATCTTTTGGTTAGTGAACCAGATGACGGAATTTATGATGCGTTGAACAAGGGAATCAAGCTATCCACGGGAGATGTCGTTGGTTTTATTCATTCCGATGATTTACTTACGAGCAGTTCGGTATTAAGCGATATAGCTCATTGCTTTGAAAACGAGGCAACAGATGCCATCTATGCGGATTTGGATTACGTTGACCGCACAAACCCAGATAAAATAGTTAGAAAATGGCGTTCGAAGCCATTCGACCGGGCAAACTTCCATAAAGGTTGGATGCCTGCGCACCCTACGTTTTATCTAAGACGAAAACACTATATGGAATTTGGATTATACGA
>JBBDRU010000023.1:0-2032 GCA_040905305.1 Salibacteraceae bacterium
TTGAAGATATGAGAATTGATATGTCGAAAGCCATTCCATTTGGTTTGATGGTAAGTGAAATCTTAATCAATGCTCATAAACACGCATTTAACGGGCGTAGTGATGGAGAAATATCCATCAAGACCTCTATCAATGAGGAGTTGATATTGCTCAATATTCGTGACAATGGTACCGGCATTTTGAAGGAGAAGAATGTGAAAAAGAGTTCCTCACTCGGCATGGTTTTAGTGAAAAATTTCACCGATCAATTGAATGCGACCATGAAAATAGATACCGGCAAATCCGGGACTTCATTTCACTTTGAGATCCCGATGAAGTCGATTGAATCTTAGGGAGTGAAAAGGGAGAGGGCAGAAGTGAGAAGTCAGAAGGGAGAAGTCAGAACCAACAACTGTCATCCACGGCCGAAGAGCCGGGAACTCCATACGTTGTTCTAGGGCTGCCCACCTTCAACGCTCTATATCTTGGGATACGCTGCGTTTGGAGCGCTTCACTGCGCTACGCTTCGTGGAATAAAAGAGGAGCGCGTTAAAGATGTGCACTATGCTCAGCTCCGTACAAATTCGAATAGTGGTTGGTAGTCATGTGCATCAGCTGATCTGAGGGCTTGTATATAAGATGTCCGCACATCACCATCATTTAACAAATTACCGGACCCCCAACTAAAGGGTTTTTTATCCAGTATTTTTTCTAACAAAACATCCGTCATTATTCTTGCATGACGTCCGTTGCCATTCGGAAAAAGATGCACCCATACGAGTCTGTGATGAAAACGTGTGGCAATTTCATCCGGGGGATATGTTTTGTTCTCTATCCAGAATCGGGCATCATCCAATAATTGACGAGTTTGAATTGGAATTTGTATCCAATCAACGCCAATATTTTTATCAGTTCTTCGATAAGCTCCTGCCCAATCCCAGACTTTACCAAACATCTTCTCGTGAAGAATTCGAATAAACTCTTCACTAAGAAAATTTTTTCGCCTCGTTCGATCTAACCAACTGTATGCATCGATGATGTTTCTCTGCTCCCACTCATTCAGCTCTTCTCTAGTTGTGATATGGGAAATCAGTAATCCTTGTTTCTCATCCTCATCAATTGGTGTTGCACCTTGCGGGTAGACAAACATCTATTGACCCCAAAAGTTTTTAGGCTCTTCTACCATGATTTCTTCTGTTAAATCATTAAGCGCTTCTTCATACTCCTTATCAGTAACACCCTGATGTTCTAATTTCATAGAATGGTGAACACGGCTTAAACGCTTCTCGGCAATTTTTCTGGCTTGTTCGTGGACAATTTTCTCAAGGTCTTGTTCCGGTATAAACCCATAGACAAACTTCACCCCTAAACCATCAGCCATTTTTTTTAGCGTTGATAGTTTTACATTTCCATTTACTTCAGCTTGTTCAATCCGATAAATTCTTGATTTATCAAGTCCAACTTGATTACCCAATTCCTCTAAAGTCATGCCAAGTCCTTCACGGATAGCATTAATCCATCCATTTGGAGGTATTTCCAATTTCAGTAAAGACTTTAGTTTCATTAATTTTTTATCAAGCTGTTTGCGTATGAGCTTTTTATCCCAATAGTTCATGATTCGACCTCTTTTCGTATTAAACTACATATATTGTTAAATATCACAACAATATAAATAAATTTATTGATATATATAGCAACATATATCTCTTAATTATTAACTTTATTAGCAACTTAGTAATATTTATTTGTTTCCAACATTAAAATGTTTGTTCAATCAAAAATACAACCTCTCTTAAATTAAACCACCGAAGATGATTGATTGTATAAAATGAGCACGATAACGATTCGCAAAATCAACGCCGGGAGTCTGGAGAAAAACCGATTAAGTGAATGGACAGGCTTTTAAAGCGGTGGGTATAGGATTTGAACCGCGAAGCACTACTTCGCAACAGCAACACTTGGAGTTTGAATAAAAAAAAGCCCAACCAAATAACTGGATGGGCTTTAAAAGTGGCGGGGGTAGGATTCGAACCTACGACCTTCGGGTTATGAG
>JBBDRU010000024.1:0-12006 GCA_040905305.1 Salibacteraceae bacterium
ACGACCTCACCTTGCTCCGAAGTAATAATTTCCATTTCAAGTTCATTTTCGTGCTCAATGTGCAGGCTACCGTTAAACTCTTGGCCATCTGAAAAATGTCTCTTCATTATGGCATTCTCTTTATCTTCAAACTCAAAATACAGATCACCTATCCTTAAAGTTGTCTCGTCTTCATATATCAAGCGCAGTCGCTCCGTAAGCCCGATTCCACTATCATCACAATAGAAGGTCATATCATACCAGCCAGCATAAGCTTTAATGGCTGGTTCACTGCAGTTTTTACTACTGAACCAATAGGTGCATTCGCAGATTCCTTCATCGCAAATACCGTCATTCAAGCATTCAATATCTCTGCATTTGTCACATGAAACAAAAGTTAAAAGCAGCAAAAAAAATCCAAATGCTCTAAGAGTCGTTTGGATTATTTGAATTTTCAGAAATTGAAATTTCACGCTTATTGTTTTACACACGTAGTGACAGCACTAGATGTATAGGATCCATAAAAAAAGCTAGAATTTGTTGCAGATGCAGTATTCTCATTTTCATAGTCTTCAATTTCACCTTTCCTCCCGCATACCTCAACATCATACGATTGTTCAGTTCCAAAAAAATCGTTGTAATCATCATCATCATAAACCACTGTTTGAACCGTGGTGCAGTCATAACATTTTTTACAAGAAGAAAATCCAAAAGTTAAAGCGATCAGTGTGATTGGAATAATAAATTTAGTCATGATAAATTAAAATTGTTTCTGCAAACATATTCTAACAATTGATGTGATGGCTTTTTTTGTGAAAAAAAGTTAAAAACCTTTATAAGGAAGTCTAGATCTTTGTTCTCCATGATTTATTCACATCAATACTATTGAGATCTTCAAAGGCTGTTTCTAACCTTTTAACCATGGTTTTTTCACCTTCTCTCAGCCATTTTCTCGGGTCATAGAATTTTTTATTTGGGTTGTCATCACCCTCCGGGTTGCCCAACTGAGTTTGCAAATAGTCGTGATGTTTCGCTTCGTAATCCCTTACTCCTTCCCAAAAAGCCCATTGGGTATCGGTGTCGATGTTCATTTTTATAACACCATAATCAATCCCTTCTCGTATTTCGGCTCTCGTAGATCCAGATCCCCCATGAAAGACAAAATTTACAGGATTTGCTTGTTCGATGTTAAAATGTTCTTTGATGTAATCCTGGCTGTTTTTTAAAATAACCGGAGTCAACTGAACGTTACCCGGCTTATAAACACCATGCACATTACCGAATGCCGCAGCAATAGTGAAGTTTGGACTGATGCTGTTTAGCGATTTGAATGCAAATGCAACTTCTTCGGGTTGGGTGTAAAGCTTCGAGCTGTCAATACCAGTATTATCCACACCATCTTCTTCACCGCCAGTAACGCCCAATTCAATTTCTAAAATCATATCAATAGCGCTCATGCGTTTGTGATATTCAACACACGTTTCGATGTTTTCTTTGATGTCTTCTTCGCTCAAATCTAACATGTGGCTGGTGTAAAGAGGACGTCCATTGTCTTTATAAAACGCCTCACCGGCTGCTAGTAGCCCATCGATCCATGGAAGCAGTTTTCGTGCAGCGTGATCGGTATGCAAAATAACATCCACATCATATAACTCGGCCATCATATGCACATGCTTTGCACCGGACACTGCGCCTGCTATTGCGGCTTTTTCTTCGGCATTGGAAATGGCCTTGCCAGCATAGTAGGAGGCGCCACCGTTACTGAATTGAATAATAACTGGAGAATTAACCTTTTTAGCAGACTCCAATACAGCATTCACTGATTGAGTGCTAACCACATTCACCGCGGGAAATGCATATTTTTCTTTTTTTGCTATTTCAAAAAGCGCGAGTGCTTCGCTTGCGTTCAGTACTTTTCCCATGAAAGTCAGTTTTAAAAGTTGATGGGCAAAGGTAGCAATCGTCAAACGGGTTTGAAAGGAGATTTGAATTGTATTGTGATTGGTTTATCAAATTGTGAAAACGCTTTATTGATGTCGAAATATTGATAATAAAGTTTTACACTTGATCCATTTAAATGCTCAATAGATGAGAATACACATAATTGCAATTGGTGGAGCTGCTATGCACAATATAGCCATAGCACTTAAAGAGAATGGACATAAGGTTTCTGGTTCGGATGATGAAATTTTTGAACCATCAAAATCTAGGTTAGACAAGCATGGGCTTTTACCGGCTGCGATTGGTTGGGACGAAAAACGCATCGATGACACCATTGACGCGGTAATTTTAGGGATGCATGCCAGAATTGATAATCCTGAACTCAGGCGTGCTCAAGAGCTTGATTTGCTTATCTATTCCTATCCCTCATTTATACGTGAGCAAAGTGAGCACAAACAACGCGTGGTTATAGGTGGCAGCCACGGAAAAACCACCATTACCGCTATGATCTTGCATGTTCTAAAAAAACAAAACCTTGATTTTGATTATCTTGTTGGTGCACAAATTGAGGGATTTGATACCATGGTGCGATTATCCGAGGCGCCTCTTATCGTATTGGAGGGGGATGAGTATTTGAGTTCTCCTATCGATCGAAGTCCAAAGTTTCATCATTATGACCCTCATATTGCTTTGATTTCAGGTATAGCCTGGGATCATATCAACGTATTTCCAACATTTGAGAATTACCTTGAGCAATTTGAAACGTTTATCGATCAAATGAATGACGAATGCGTATTAATCTATTGCCAGGCTGATGACCAGCTAGATGAAACCGTTCATGAATTTGGTCAACATCTTGATCTCAGACCTTATGAAACTCCTAAATACAAAATTATTAATGGGTTGTCTTATATAGATCGTGGCTCAGAACAAACAAAAGTTCATGTATTTGGCGATCATAATCTTCAAAATCTGCAAGGGGCAAAGATGGTGTGTGAGGCGCTGGGTATCGAGGAAGATGATTTTTATGCAGCTATCATTGATTTTAAAGGTGCTGCCAGACGTTTGGAGGAGATAGCCCGCAATCATCAGACTGTGGTTTATAAAGATTTTGCCCATTCGCCTTCCAAACTGAGTGCCACCGTAAAGGCTGTAAAAAAGCAATGGCCTGAACGAAGGTTAGTGGCATGTATGGAACTTCATACTTTCAGCAGTTTGACAAAAGATTTTTTAATTGAGTATAAAGGAAGCATGGATATGGCTGATGAAGCAATTGTTTTTTATAGAAATGAAACCCTTGCACATAAGCGACTTGAACCTTTGTCTGCAGAGGAAGTCAAGAAGAGTTTTGAAAGAAAGGATATTCATGTTATTACGAGTTCGGCTGAATTACATCACTTTTTAAAACAACAGCAGTGGAGTGGTTCCAATTTGCTTATGATGAGTTCAGGCAATTTTGGCGGAATAGATGTAGATCAGCTTGGCCAGCAAATTGTTAATTAGCGGGATATACCGAAGGCAGATGGTCTCCATCTGAATAGCATCACAATAATTATGGTATAGAAAAAGCCCATGACAATGATTCCAAAAAGCGTGAGACTGGAATGCGTTGCGGCATTAAAAATCAGGGATGCCGTATGCTGAATTTGTTCTATATCAACATCTGCCCCATCTATAGGTGTTGAGTTTGACGCAGCATTCACAGTTTGCTGAATTTTGTATTCAAAATAGTGAGGATTGATCCACTTGTAATAAATCCAGGTAAAAGCTGCAATAATCAACGCGAAAATGGATACGATTTGCATGCCTGATTTGATATCGTCAGTAAAAGGTTTATGTGGATTTTGAATTTTCCAAATTCTGAATCCAAAAAAAATGGCTAAGAGAAAGCAGAGCAAGTAGAAAAAACGAGTGTACATGTCGAATATACCATCGGGTGCTAGAAAAATGTGGTAAACCATTTTGCCAATTATCGACACCAGTGCTGCTGCTATTGCAGAGTAAACAATCGGATGTTTCATTTTGGGTATTAAAAAAGCCTGTACCGAACTCAACTTTGTTGCGAAACGGAACAGGCTTCGAAATTATTAAATGGGTTGCATTATCCGTTCATAGCGATAAGAAACTCCTCATTAGAACGGGTATTATTCATTTGTTGCTTTAAAAACTCCATCGCTTCAATGGTGTTCATATCCGAAAGGTGTTTTCTCAGTATCCAAACACGTTGGAGCGTCTCTTTATCTACCAGCAGGTCGTCTCTTCTTGTGCTTGAGGCCACTAAATCAATAGCTGGGAAGACACGTCTGTTACTCAATTTACGATCGAGTTGAAGTTCCATGTTACCCGTGCCTTTGAATTCTTCAAAGATCACCTCGTCCATTTTTGATCCAGTTTCAGTTAGTGCAGTTGCAATAATCGTTAAAGAGCCTCCGTGTTCAATGTTTCTTGCTGCTCCGAAAAATCGCTTTGGTTTGTGCAATGCATTAGCATCGACACCTCCCGTCAAAACCTTTCCTGAGGCAGGAGCTGTAGTGTTATAAGCGCGAGCTAAACGCGTGATAGAATCAAGCAATATAACCACATCGTGACCGCATTCTACCAATCGTTTTGCTTTTTCAAGCACGATGTTTGAAACGCGAACATGCCGATCAGCTGGTTCATCAAAGGTTGAAGCCACTACTTCAGCATTTACACTTCGCTCCATGTCTGTAACTTCCTCGGGGCGTTCATCGATCAGTAAAACCATCAGGTAAACTTCAGGATGATTTAGCGCGATGGCGTTAGCCACCTCTTTTAGAATTTCTGTTTTACCCGTTTTTGGTTGAGCCACAATCAATCCACGTTGCCCTTTGCCTATAGGCGTAAAGAGGTCTATAATTCGAGAAGACATGGTTTGTTTTCTGTGCCCAGTAAGCGTAAACCGCTCTTCAGGAAATAGGGGTTTAAGGTAATCAAATGGAACACGATCCCGGACATCTGCCGGATCTAATCCATTAATTTTTTCAATACGAATTAATGGGTAGTATTTTTCTCCTTCTTTGGGAGGACGAATGGTGCCTCGAACAGTATCTCCTGTGCGCAATCCAAAAAGCTTGATTTGCGATTGTGACACGTAAACATCATCAGGTGAAGATAAGTAGCTGTAATCTGCACTGCGCAGAAAGCCATACCCTTCTTTCATAATTTCCAAACAACCTTCTGCACTTACAATTTCATCAAAGCTGTATTGATACTCCTGCTTTTGAGGTCTTTGCCGACCTCGATTCCGGTTGTCATCACCGTTGTCTCTTGAAGACCTGTCATTATTGTTTGAGTCGTTGGAAGAGTGATCCTTATTTCCACGATCACTGCGCTGTTGATTTCTGTTTTCAGATCGGTCAGTTCGATTGTGATCGCTTTTGGAATCTGGTTTTGAATCTTCAGACCCAGACTTGGTTGGTTTTGCCTCCACTTTCCTGCGCGGAGCGGGCTTCTTTTCCTGATCGCTTTTAGCACCTGGGTCGTTAGGCTCTGAGGCTTTTGGCTTATTTTCTACCTCCGGTTTTGGAGCCGCTGATGCCTTTGGCGGCTTTTCTGAAGAGCTGTCTTCTTTAGAGTCACGTGGTTTTCGAGGTCGTGCAGGCTTCGAATGTTTGCTTGCAGATGGCGGGCGATCACTCGACTTCTCATCGGGTTTAGACGGAGTTGCCTTGGGTTTATCATCTGTCTTTGCTTCTGCTGCTGCCTTTTGTGGGTTGAGCGCTTGGGCATCAAGTATTTGATAAATAAGGTCTTGTTTTTTCAGTTTGTCAAATTTCTTGACGTTTAGCTTTTCGGCAATGTCTTTTAATTCCGAAACTAACTTCTCGTTTAATTCTATAATGTCGTACATAAATTGATGCTAATGATCTTGATATCAATCAATAAAAATAATTCGAAAGCTCTTTTCGTAGTATTTGTTTGTTCAATAAGTGAAAAGAGTAGAATGATTGTTTGCGTAGAACCGCAGTGCAATAATAAATAGTTTTTCGAGTTATTGGATGTTATTTCAATTTTTGCAGCAATTATTTTATCAATATGATTCAGCGAATTCAGACTCTTTACTTGCTTATTGCATTAATATTGAACTTATTAACGTATTTTTATCACTGGGTAATCTATAAAGCAGACAATGCAGAAATAACCTACGGAATTGCAGGTTTATCTACTCAAGAGACATCTATTAGTTTATTGGTTGTATTTATTTCAATGAATGTTTCTATAATTCTTCTGAGCATTTTGCAGTTTAAAAACCGCAAAAGGCAAATGAATTCAGTGAGGGCTTCAATGATGTTAGCCATACTGTTATGTGCACTTTTCGGCATCAGACATTATCAGAACATTCAGTTGTTCCAAATGGAGGAATCATTAGAAATTAGTTATCAATTCCCTGTTTTTGTCCCGATTATTAGTTTGGTGTTTTTGTGGCTTGCGCTAAACGGAATTAAGAAAGATGAGGATTTGGTCAGGTCTATTGATCGCTTGCGTTAAAAAAAACAGTGAAGAAGTATTATCACCTTGAGCCAAGCTCAATTGCCTTGAAATTGGTCAGGTTATTATTTTCAATTTCCATTGTGCAGATGGTTCTTACTTTATGAAATCCGTGTTTTCCTGCTGCGCCTGGGTTTATATAAAGCAATTTAAAACGCGGATCATGTTTTACTTTTAGAATATGCGAATGGCCACACAAAAGAACATCAGGTCGATGTTGTTCAATGAGGTTTACCGTTTTTGGGTTGTACTTTGAGATGCCGCCTGCAATATGGATCATCAGGAAGCCTAAGCCATTGATGCTGAAGAATAAATGCTCACTCCAGGATTTACGTGTGGCGATGTCATCAATATTCCCAAAAACCACTTTTAAAGGTGCTATTTCTTTCAATTCGCCCGTTACAATGGGGTTGCCAATATCTCCCATGTGCCAGATTTCATCACAAGTTTTGAAGTAATGGCGAATGCGCTCGTCCATGTATCCGTGAGTATCGCTAATCAATCCTATCTTCATGCTATGTTTTTCCACATTTTGACTGTCGGCAACTCCTGAGCACTTCTCTCATTTGCAGCTGATGCAAGTTTAAATTTGTTACTCATATTATGGAGCCAATTGTATCAATAAAAGACTGCAATATTTATATCGAAAAGCATTTAGTGCTCTCAGATGTGAATTTTGAAATCAAGAAAAATGAGTTCATCTACCTCATCGGACGAACAGGAACCGGCAAGAGTAGCTTGCTCAAAACATTGTATGGAGAGCTTCCTATGACGGAAGGATCTGGCAGGGTTGATGAGTATGATCTCCGTAAATTGAAGCGAAAACAAGTACCCTTTTTAAGACGCAAACTGGGGATTGTTTTTCAAGATTTTCAATTGCTTACCGATCGCTCAGTCGCAGAAAATCTGATTTTTGTGATGAAAGCAACTGGCTGGAAGGACAAGGTGAATATGAAAAACCGAATTGAAGAAGTGCTTGAAATGGTTGGATTGGCTACCAAAAGCTTTAAGATGCCTTATGAGTTAAGTGGTGGTGAGCAGCAACGTGTGGCAATTGCCAGGGCGTTGATCAACGACCCAGTGCTCATTTTGGCTGATGAACCCACTGGAAATCTTGACCCTCAAACATCTGATAATATTTTGAAACTACTTTCTGATATCAGCAAAAGTGACCGGTCGGTTTTGATGGCGACACATGACTATGAACACATGGGTAAGTACGGAAATCGCACACTTCGATGTGAGGATGGAAAAATCATTGATTCCAAAATTGAGCCTACTTCTAAACCGCCCCTTCACGAAACTGATTAAGAATGCTCAGCATACTTATTCCGATTTTCAATTTTGACGTAAGGTCATTTGTCAAAGAACTTTCTGATCAGTCTGAGAAACTAGATGTGCCAGTAGAAATTCTTTGCTTTGACGATGCGAGTGATGCCAAGTTTCAGGTAATCAATCAAGACCTTGCTGAAATGACAAATGTGCGTTATGAAAAAACGATAAAAAACCTGGGGAGAAGCGCAGTAAGAAATCGCATGGTGGAATTAGCGGACTACGATTATTTGTTGTTTTTAGACTGTGACGGCAAGGTGTTGAACGAGAGTTATTTACAAGATTATTTATCCACTCCCGAGGCTGACGTGGTTTATGGAGGACGAGTTTATCAGGAGCATAGACCACTTGAGTCTAATTTGCATTTTCATTGGTATTGTGGAAAGGCGAGGGAAGAAGTGGATGTTGAACGAAGAAAAGAGTCACCTTTTAAGTCCTTTATGACCAATAACTTCATGATCAAGAGGTCGGTTTATGAACGGGTCAAGATGGATGAAACCGTTGAAGGATATGGACATGAGGATACTCTTTTTGCAGCTGAATTAAGACGCATGGGCTATCGAATTACACATATTGACAATCCTATCGAACATATTGGTATTGAGGACGTGCATGTGTTTTTACAAAAATCAGCTAATGCAGTTCGGAATTTAGCCAGAATGATTTATGATAACAAGGTTGATGAAAGCATAAAGATTGTTTATTACTACAGACTATTGAACAAATTCAAAATGCTTTCACCTATTACATATGTGGTTTTTCAACTGGAAAAACGCATGATTCAAAATATGCAAAGTGCAGCACCCAACCTTGCGTGGTTTGATTTATGGAAATTGGCACTTCTAAACAAGGAGATGCACAAATTATCCAAACTCACTTAATTTTAGACCTGCATTCACGATTAAAAATGGTAAAAAGTTGTATCAATTAACCGCGATATTCGTTCGAAATATCTTACTGTTTAACTCAATGACCATGGCGTAAACACCGCTTGGCAAATCGCTGATGTTTATCTGATTGTTTTTTGATGTTAGCTCTTGCTGGAACACTTGCCTTCCTTGTAGGTCATATGCTCTAAGGCTTGCGTTCGATGACCTTTCAGAAAGTTCAATATTTACGGTATTAACAGCTGGATTAGGGTATATATTAATACCGTTTTCATACAATTCGTTTGTGCCAACAAAAGCAACAGGAGTTAAACTGGATGTATCATTGATGCATCCGTTTGAATCTTGCTCTGAGATGATTATTCGACCGTTTGGTCCGGCATGCCACAAAATCTCTGCAAAGTTATTGTTAGACTCAAGTATTTCACCTCCTTCCACCTGCCATGAATACTCTGATCCCAAGGTAGGTGATACTTCATATTCATATGCTTTCCATGCATCTACAAAAGACGGGCCGATTAGTTCTCCGATGACCGGGTCATCATACATGCGGTTTTCTTCAACAGATAGGGAGTCGATTTGCTCGTCTTCGGCTGCATCGGTAAGGGTTATTGCATAAGTGCCGGCACTCAAATCGACCAAGGTGTCTTCAGATGAGCCGTTTTCCCAGTTGATGTAATATGGAGGCTTGCCTCCGGTTGGATGAATAAAAATCGCCCCATTGTCATTTCCAAGGCAAGTTACGTCTCTAATGCTCGCGCCAATCGCCAGTGTGGTGGTGGTATCAATAGTATTTAGTGTAGTATTGGTAATGATCGGCTCATTGTAGTCGAAATAAATATAGGCTGTGTTTTCAATTTTTGTGCGTTCTGGTAGGTCGTCATGCGCGCTGATGGAATATGTGACATACCCATGAGACAGCGGTTCGTTGGAAGCGCTATCCGGTAACCCGATGTTTTGAAAGTCAAATTTTATTGTTTTTCCGTCATAGAAATACGGCTGCATGGCATGACTTGTACTATGAATTTGGATGGTGGATAAATCGAGGTTTTGGTCGATGGTGTCCATAATAAATACATGGTCTGCTGGTGCTGTACCGGTATTTTGAAAATTAATGGTGTAGGTGAAGCGTGTTCCATTAGGCACAAATCCTTCCTCGTCAATCCCCTGAGGTGTTACCTCTTTATTGTTTGGGTCGTAGGAGGCCTGAATGCGGTATTTTTGAACTTTAGAATTGTTATTGATAAAATATTCTCCACTATCCAAGGATACATAGGATCTGATGGTTGTGCTGTCTTGAAATGTTGAATTGGTATTGGTTGTAAACCTCACGAGAACTGATCTCGATCCACCCCATGACATCGTATATTGATTGTAAGGCCATGACCATGACGACAATGAATCATGATACCAAACCAAGCTGTCAGCGCTCACAAAGTTTGGTTGTGGTCCAGACAAAATGTCCTCATAAATCAAGTGTGAATCGAGGATTAATATTGTTTTCATTGAGTCTGTGAAGCACCATCTACCTCCAGTGTAAACCCGCACACTACCAGTATTTCCGGGTGTTCCAATATTCACTGATCCGAATAGGTTGTATCTATCAAAAGAATTGGGATTGCAATCAAGACCATAGTTGAATGTTTGATTGGTGGTGGGTAAAAAGCTAGCAGGCAAATTAGCTGGACAACTTATTGATAAGGCTCCAAGCGATTGTGCCTGAATATAAAAGGAGTCTTGTGATTCTGGTACGTGAAATGAGTAGTTTCCCAAGCTGTCGGTGATGCCCAAGTTTACAATATCTCCTGCGGAATCCTTTACTACCACCGAAACATTTGATACCTTTTGTTCGTTCGAATCCAAAGAGCAGTTCGCAGTTTCATCCTTCCAAACATATCCAGAAATATCAATGCATTGGGTACTTGAGATTATATTGTATTCCGTCTCATTTGCCATAGAGGTGTAATTTGAATGATACACCGAAAGCCTGGCGGTATAATACCCCGGAAGAGGATATACATACTGGAGCGTTGTATCGTAAGTGGTAGTATTCCAGTTCAAAGAATCCAGTTGTACAAAGTAGGACTCAATCAAACCATTACCCCAGTCAATAACAACCTCTGTGGAGTCTTGAGTACTTATATTTAAGGTGCCAACAATATGCACTATGGCCGTGTCAGGAAAATTACAGAGCTCTTGAACTTCGAAATACGATGAGTCTTGTATATAGAAGGAAGCCTGCGCCATTGATTTCTTTGGTGAGAAAAAGAAGGCAGCGTAAAAAAAAGACAAGAAGAAAAAATGGGTAAAAAGTTTCATAGGCACAAATATTTAACCTAGCGAATCTAAGAAAAAACAGGGTAGGCGGTATTCAATTAGAATTGTCTGTTTTTTGCAGAAAAAACTTCATCAGATTAAAATCATTGATCATGAAAAAGCCAGCCTTAAATTGTTTGAGGCTGGCTTCATTGTGTTATGATATTTTTCTTAATTGACGATAAGTCTGAGCATAGCGCTCTCACCATCGTGCTTTATCGATAACAAATACACTCCTGCATCCAGGTGCGCAATGTTCAATGATGTCTGATTATCGTTGGTGGAATGGTGCAGAACCAATTGCCCTTGAACATCAAATAGCTGAATACTAACCTCACCTTCAAGATTTGGTAATGAAACATTTAGTAGCCCATCGCTTGGGTTGGGATAAACCGATAATCCTTTCATACTGTTTTCTATGATGCCAACAGTATTGATGGTAATGGTTTGTTCGGTATTGCCCATGCATCCATTCAAATCCTTTTCCGTAATTTCTAATTCACCTTGAGGGCCTTCAAACCACATGATTTCGGCCACATTGTTTGCAGCATTGATCAACTCTCCACCTTGCACAATCCATGTGTAAGATGATCCCGAGCTATGTTCAACTTCATATGAATATGAATTATTTGCCAACACGGAGAGCGGTCCGGTTATCTCACCCAAAACAGGTGCCGGGTGCACTCGGTTTTCACCGACTTCGATTTGAGCTGAGGCTGATTGTTGCAGGCTGTCTGAGACCGTAACAGAATAATTTCCGGGGGCGAGATCGTATTGATTTTGAGCTGTACTTCCATTACTCCAAGCATATGAATAGGGCGGGGTGCCGGACTCAATACTCAATTCAATATTGCCGTTGTTATTTTCAATACAAGTTACATCAGAAGTAGTCCATTCAATTTCCACTGGGATAATTTCATCTGGCGCATCGTATAAGGTATTGACCGCATAGTTGGTTACTATTGGTGCGTTATAGTCAAAGTAAATACCTACGCGGTTTTTGATCTCTGTGCCGATGGGCAAATTAGGATCTCGTTGCATT
>JBBDRU010000025.1:0-1963 GCA_040905305.1 Salibacteraceae bacterium
TGTCTGTAATTCTCTTCGGAAACTTCATCGTCGTCTGTAAACCCGATGCTGTGTATATAGAGTGTGCCTCCAATAGCACACAAACCATTAACAGGTCTTTGTAGCTGAACAGACTCTTTGAACTCCATTTCGCCGGAAATATCAAAAACTTCCATTCTGAACGCATTGCCGACAAGTAACCATTGATCATCTACAGTGGTCATTGATTGTGCACGCTCAAACTCTCCCGGTCCTTGTCCTCTGGCTCCCAATGTGGTAAGATATTCTCCCTCGACAGTGAATACGGCAACTATCTGACGTCCAGAATCGAGAAGAAATATTCGGTTTCTTGAATCAATAGCTACATCTTCAATACGACCAAACATTTCCTCTTCAGTATCTTCAAAATTTCCGATTGAAGCATACTCTTCAATGTTGCGCAATTGATCAATGATCCCTGAGAATTTTCCTTCCTGATGTTTTCCTATGGCAAGAATGTCTGCTACCTCGTCATCAGCAGGAATGTTTTCAGGAGTTGGATGCTTTACATTTGTGAGGTTTCCGCTACGAGTTTGCTCAGTTTCAGGCGAACTGGTACAACTACTCAAAAAAATCGTAATGAATAGTAGGGTAAATATGAAATTCATCTTTGATTGTATTATTGATTGACCGTGGGCATAACGGTCTGGCAAAAAAGCAACGCGGCTAACTCATTGAATATAAGTAACTAAACGTAAACGCGTCCGCTTGATTTGCTTGAATGTCCTATCCTGTTTGGATGCAGAAATTGGAAATGCATTATCTGCATTATTCAAATGGAATCGTATAACGCTAGAGGAAGCTGAGCAAGTACTCTCACAGTTTGATAAAATACCTATTAGCAGAACGAAACTAAGATTAAAAGAGGCGACAAAATTGGTACATACCCATAATCTATGCCTATGTAATTGATTGTGCCCTGCAATATCAATGCGAAGGGAGCACTTTCGCCCTAACTTTGTATTGACAAAATGAATCTTCATACAGAACTATAATGCAACCTATTACAAAACAGGACGTACCTATGAATAAATTGAAAAATAGTACCCCCGACAGACAAACTGATGCGATGGTAGTAGATGTATGGTCGGATATTGTCTGCCCGTTCTGCTATATCGGAAAGCGAAATCTGGAGAATGCCATTGAACAGGCAGGATTATCAAATAAAGTTAATGTGGTGTGGCATAGCTTTGAGCTGGCCCCGGATGCTCAAAGCAACCCCGGTTCCACTATTTATGAGGAGCTTGGTAAACGTAAAGGATGGAGCCCGGAACAGTCAACACAAATCCACAAGCAGATGGAGCAAAGAGCGAAAGCATCCGGCTTGAAATATGATTTTGATCAAACCGTTCCGGCCAACAGTTTTAATGCTCACCGCCTTTTGCATCTTGCCAAAAAAAATGGTGTTCAAAACGCAGTGAAAGAGAGCCTTTTTAAAGGATATTTTACTGACGGAAAAAATATTGATAATGAAGCCTATCTCCTTAAAACGGGTAAAAAGTTTGGGCTGAGTGAAGAAGAAGTTCACAACGCGCTACAGAGCGACGACATTGAAAATGAGATTTGTGAAGATATCGACAATGCCCGTAAGCTTGGAATACAGGGTGTGCCGTTTTTTATCCTGAATCAAAAATATGCCATTTCGGGAGCCCAACCGGTTGAGGTGTTTGTTGAAGCTCTTGAGAAAGTAAAAAGTGAAATAAACTTGGATAATGAAACGACCGGCCTTTCTTGCGGCTCCGATCAAAATTGCTAAATCAAAAACGGAAAATTTATGAAAGCAAACTATACAGCACCTGAGGGCACTACGGTCGGTCATATACACCTGAAAGTAACCGACCTCGATCTTGCCCTTGATTTCCAGTAACCTGGCTTTCGTTTCAGATACATAACTTCATTAAAGCCGATGAGCGGCCAAGTCCGGTATTATGCATTAGAAAGAGGA
>JBBDRU010000026.1:0-11960 GCA_040905305.1 Salibacteraceae bacterium
AGTGATTCCTGTTAATTCGATGTTGATAAAAGCTTCCTGTTTATAGGTTTTTCAGGCTTTTAAAGCGTATTACTAGGGTTATATTTGGACTTTTACTAAACCACGAATTGATGAGTGAACAGGAAAAACCAAAGAACGAATATTCAGCTTCCAATATAACTGTTTTAGAAGGCCTCGATGCAGTTAGGAAACGACCTTCAATGTATATTGGTGATGTTGGTGTGCGAGGCTTACACCATTTGGTGTATGAAGTAGTTGATAACTCGATAGATGAGGCCTTAGTGGGCTATGCCAGTGATATCACAGTGACCATTCATGAAGATAATTCCATAACCGTAGTGGATGACGGACGCGGTATTCCGGTGGATTTACACGAAAAAGAAAATAAGTCAGCACTTGAAGTGGTTATGACGGTGTTGCACGCTGGAGGAAAGTTTGATAAAGGATCGTATAAGGTTTCTGGAGGTTTGCATGGTGTAGGTGTTTCTTGTGTCAATGCCTTATCAGTAGATTTAAAAGCTACTGTGCATCGAGAGGGTAAAATATATGAGCAAGAGTATAAGATTGGAAAACCACAATACGATGTTAGGGAAATAGGGCCAACGGATATTAGTGGCACCAAGATTTGGTTTAAGCCGGATCCCGAAATTTTCGTTGAAACGGAATACAACTATGAAACGCTTTCTCACCGATTGAGAGAGCTTGCATTTTTGAACAAAGGCATCAAGCTAAGACTTATTGATGAACGGGAAACTGAAGAAGATGGCTCCTTTAAAACTACCGCTCACTACTCCGATCGCGGATTAGCTGAGTTTGTAGAGTTTTTAGACCAGGGAAGAGAAAAGCTGATTCCCGATACCATGTATATGGAAGGCGAAAAAAATGATATTCCAGTTGAGATTGCCATGCAATACAATACATCGTTTTCTGAAAACTTTCACAGTTATGTAAACAATATTAACACCCGAGAAGGTGGTACTCACCTCGCAGGATTCAGAAGCGGATTGACGCGTACGCTGAAGAAATATGCTGATGAATCAGGTTTGCTTTCGAAGGTTAAAATCGATATTGCTGGAGACGATTTCCGCGAAGGCCTTACGGCTGTAATCTCGGTTAAGGTAATGGAACCTCAATTTGAAGGACAGACAAAGACCAAGCTCGGAAATCCCGAAGTTAGAGGGGCTGTTGATCAAGCGGTTGGCGAAATGCTTACCAATTATTTGGAAGAACATCCAAAAGAAGCAAAAGCAATTGTAGATAAGGTAATCCTGGCTGCTCAAGCGCGTCATGCTGCGCGTAAAGCCCGTGAAATGATTCAACGTAAAAGCGTGATGAGTTCAACTGGTTTGCCAGGGAAATTGGCAGATTGTAGCGAAAGAGATCCTACGAAGTGTGAAATATTTTTGGTTGAGGGAGACTCTGCAGGTGGAACCGCAAAGCAGGGAAGAGACAGAAAGTTTCAGGCGATTCTTCCCCTAAGAGGTAAAATACTCAATGTGGAAAAAGCGATGCAACACCGCATTTTTGAAAATGAAGAAATCAAGAATATCTATACAGCTCTTGGTGTAAGAGTTGGAACTGAAGAAGACAGCAAGGCGCTGAATATTGAAAAGCTGCGTTATCATAAGGTAGTAATAATGTGTGATGCGGATGTAGATGGTAGTCACATTGCTACTCTTATTTTAACTTTTTTCTTCAGATACATGAAGGAGTTAATTGAGTTGGGTTACGTATATATCGCTGCTCCGCCTCTTTATCTTGTGAAAAAGGGAAATCAGCAACGATATGCCTGGAAAGACTCAGAAAGAGATGCATTGATTGAAGAGCTGAAAGGAAATGGTAAGGAATCTTCCGTTGCCGTTCAGCGTTATAAAGGTCTTGGAGAAATGAACGCAGAACAGCTTTGGGAAACAACCATGAATCCAGACTTTAGAATGATGCGTCAGGTTTCCATTGAAAATGCTGCTGATGCAGATCGAACTTTTAGCATGCTGATGGGAGACGAAGTTCCACCGCGAAGAGAGTTTATCGAGAAAAACGCGAAGTATGCTAAAATTGATGTTTAGTAACCACTAACGACCTGCTAAATAAAAAAGCCCCGATCAGTCGGGGCTTTCGAGTTTTTAATGACTCTCGCTTTTACAATACCGTTATCATATCGCTCAGTTTTTTGGTGTCGGAGCAGTTGTCTTCTATGATTATTTCGTAAATGAATTTATCTCCGCGTTGGGCTTGCTCAGCAGTCTTACTCAGAGTGCCATCCCAAGGATTTAAATCACTTGTTTCAAAAACCAGCGATCTATCTTGGATTCTAAACACCTTTATTTCGAAATGACTGGTGTTCTCAAGTCCCTTTGGAAACCATACATCGTTTTGACCATCATTGTTAGGTGTAAATGAGCTTGGGATGTAAAGTTCTAAACCTCCTTCAACGGTCACTAACTGCGAGTGTTTAGCGAAGCAGCCATACTCATTTACGGCAGTTAATGATAAATTATAAGATCCAGACTCCAAACTCACAAACCCATTAGCTGATGAGACTTTGGTTTGTGCAATGTACCAGTCGTAGCTATTGTGTTCGGGAGACGCTTTAAATGCCACTTCCTGCTTAAAACATCCATTATTTTCTCTGATCTCAATATCTATGATAGGCTGTGGCTTGCTATATATTTCGATTTCTTTTCTGACGGAATATTGTTGATCATTTTGCTCTACTAGCATTACCACCTCATGTACTCCTTCAGTAGTGAAGAGTTGATTTACCGAAGCACCTTGTTTAAGGTGCGAGCCATCAAAGATCCATTCGATGTTGTCAGCTGGTGAATTTGTTTCAAAATAAATAACTTCATCGATGCATTGTATTCCGCTGGCCGTAAAATCAAAGGCCACGGATGTGTTGTTTTCAGAAGAATCAGTGGGTTTTGCTGTTTTATTTTCAGATGCATTATTTCCGATCAAGTCCAACTTTTTTTCAACTTCTTCATCGGAAGAAGGGGTCATTTGTTGTTCGATATTGTCATGTGTCACCTTGCCAGAAGACACCTGCTTTTTGCTGGATGAAAAGGCGATTTTATGTTCTTCCTGAAGTTTAAACTCCTTGTGTAAATCAATAGAATGATTTGACTGAGAAATGTTTGACTGTTCTTCAGTAAACTGGCTAGACTCGGACATGCCATCTTTGATCTTATCCGAAGGCTTATTTGAAGGGCTGTTAATGCTAAAAAGTGCCCCAAATAAAAGAGAGGCTGCAATTCCAGCATACAATGATGATTTGAATTGATTATTCAAGGAAGTAGAACCATGCAAATTATTTTCGATGGACTTCCAAACGGTTACGTCCGCAGGATAATCCGAAGCCTGGTTCAGTTTATCGGCAATTATTTTATCAAATTTATTCATTGTCATTATTGACTTAAACGATCTACTAAAGGTTGAAGCATTTTCTTCAGGTTTTGCCTTGCTTTTGAAAGGTTAGATTTTGAAGTACCTACACTGATGTTGAGCATTTCTGCAATTTCATTGTGATTATGTCCTTCTAAAACGTATAAGTTAAAAATGGTTTTGTAAGCCGGTGAAAGTTTTTGAACAGCATCCATTACTTCCGAAATAGGAATTTGACTGTAGATGCTTTCATCTTCTTCCTCGGCTTCCATTGCACCACCAACACGGTCGGTCAAATCTGTGTCTGTAACCACCGGCTTTACTTTTTTTCGCCTGTAATTATCAATAGCAGTATTGACCACAATACGTTTTATCCAACCTTCAAAAGAACCATCGCCCTTATAATTGTCAATGCCATTAAATACTTTGATGAATGCATTTTGAAGAATATCTTTCGCTTCTTCTGAATCATCAGCATACCTCATACAAATTCCAAAGAGGCGGCCATACAATTTTGAGAACACTTCTTGTTGGGAGACGCGACTTTGGTTTTTGCATCCTTCAACCAGTTGCAATTCCTCATGTCTATGCCATAATCCCATTTATCAGCTTATTGACGCTTGATTTATAATTGGTTGCTTGATAAATAAATCAACGCAATCCACGATTAACTCCAGAATTGCTTACGATAACCTGACCGCGCAGTTTTCTTATTTGACCGAACCTGTCAACATACTGTAAAGTGTAGCCATAGGAACCAATTGGAACGTATTCATCGGTGGAGGTGTATTTTCCATTCCAGCCAAAATCAGGATTTGTAGTAAGAAATAACTGCTTGCCCCAACGATCAAAAATGACCAACTCAAATTTATCTTTACCTATTCCTTCACCAGATATCTTGAACTCATCGTTCAATCCATCACTATTTGGTGTAAATGATTTAGGAATGTAAATGGTTTCTTCTGATAGATGCTCAAGTGGTTTTATAATGGTATCAATACAGCCATCGCTGGATATTGCGACAAGCTTAACCTCATATGAACCCGTATCTGCAAACTCATGCATGAACAGACTTGACTCCGAGAGGGTATCATCATCTAAATACCAAATAATTTCAGCAGCATTCTGAGAGTTATCTTGAAATTTCACAAACGGTTGGAGTGTGTTTGGTGAAGTTGGATAATGGGTGAAATCGGCCTTCGGAGCTTGTAGAATTTGAACCAGACAGTTTTCAGTTCGTTCACCATAACAACCAAAATCAGTTGTCACAGATAGTTTAACATCATAACAACCAGGAGATTCAAATTCATGATAAACCGAGTCGGTAAAAGCGTTTTCTAAAACAGATCCATCACCAAAATCCCAATCATATTCATAGCCGGGCATCGTTTCCGCAAATGAAATAATGACTTCTGTATCCGTGCATGATACATTAGGGTTTGCGATAAATGGCGGCACATAGGGTTTTCCTACATACACTGTTTTTTCAGCAACACCGGCTGGTGAAAGGCACAGGTCTGTTATGGTCAGTGTGTAGGTTGTGGTTATAGTTGGTCGGGCAAATTGAATAGGCTTACCGTCCATATTTGAGGCGCTCCATTCGTATCGGTATTCGTCAGGACCTTTAAACCCTCCTTGACCTTCAGCAATCAGATAGACATTTTCCCCTGCGCAAATCGAGTCGTCTTCTAACCTTATTTTAGATGATATTTTTCCATAGCCGCCAACCTGAACAAAAACGCTGTCGAGAAAAGATGGTGTCCCGCATTGATCGCTTACCGTAACAAAATACCATTGCGGTAGGTCTGGGCTTACCGTAATCGTTGAACCAAATACCCCAGAACTCCATGAATATGTGTAAGTAGAGTCTCCTCCAAATGCTGTGATTGAAATATCTATGGTATCATAAGGGCAAATGGTATCTACCGATTCTATTTCGGCAGAAAGCGGAGGGCGTACTTTGATTAATACGCGGGAGGTGTCGCCAATGCAGCCGTTGTCGTCTGTAGATGTAACAAAATATTCGGTTGTAACAGATGGATTCACAACGGTAGAAGCAGATGTATTGATAACAGGCCCATTAAGTGATGATTCTGTCCAGACATAAGAATACGGGGGTGTGCCGCCTGTTGAGGCTGCATTTATTGCTGCCGGATTGGTTATACAAATCATGGTATCACCGAAGGCCGTTGTCTTAATCGTGTCGGGTACATCGATAACAATAAACATGTCATCTGTGCAACCGTTGGCATCAGTTATGGTTACAAAATTGCTATCAGCACATAGATTGTTTGCCGTTTGGAACGGCTCTCCACTCGACCATAAATATTGATAAGGTTGCACCCCTCCTGTTGCGCTGCCAAAAGCTGATGCATCGCAAGTCTGCGCTCCCGGACAAGAAACCATACTCGGATTTGAAATGCTGGCTACTAGCACATCGGGTTCACTTAAAACAACACTTCCATTGCTTATATAACAACCTGACGCATCTTTTATGGTTATTGAATAATTTCCTGCAACAACATTCTCCAGAGTGTCAAAACTGGAGTTTTTAACGGCAGTTTTTATAGTGTCGCCTGATGCATTCATCCAAAAATAGGTTTGCGGGAATGTAGCTTGTGAGTTGGTGTCTTCAACCATTATATTGCCAGTAGAGTCACCATTGCATAAGACAGCCTGTGTTGAAAATTCAGGAACTATACAAAAAGGAGAAAGCAAAACGCTATCAATAGCAATGTTGCCATTTCCTGAATCAAGAACTGCGTAAACATATTCACAAGATGTAGGATATACACCATTGCTAGGGCTAACTTCCAACGTAGCACCTACTCCAACAGTGTCGTTTTGGTAGATCCATTCAATCTTGGGCAATGAAAATCTCCATGACTCATTAGATGCCGTAAATGAGTTGTCATTCCTGCCCGCTACAATATCAGCAACATTTCCTGCCAAATTATGCAAGGCGTGGGTGCCATCTCCATTGCCCCATTGTGGGCATACAGGAACGTTGGTTAGGTTGGATTCAATAATGTTGGTTGATTCAAAAAGCACAACCTGAAATGTGCCATACGTTGTTGTGCAGGAAAACATAGGAACGGAGGAAAAAGTAACAACCAGCCTGCGAAGCGGGGCGGTGCCTTGAACCTGATAAGTGATGTAAGGCCCACCGAAGATACCAGGGTTCCAGTCTCTCCATGGCATCATAATTACATTCCGCGGAACATTAAATGCTGCGCTGGGTATAGGGTTTACTACCCATGTTTGATTTTGACCGGCTGAAAAACCAATCCAGCCATTGGAACAAATGTAAAACTGGGTATATGTATTACAATAGAAATCAAAAGAGAAACCTATTGGGTAAGGCCCTAGCAGTTGGTCGTCAAACATTGAAACAGATGTTCCACCTGTTGGATATGTATTATATGGAATGGAATCTATGGAATATTCGCATCCACCGCCACCATTTGCAACCAAGTCAAAGGTTGCAGGAGGGCAATATCCAGTGTCGTTGGTTACTATTAGATTGGAAGGAACCAGATTTTGACCAGTTGTAGTTAAATGAATGACCATACAAATGATCAAAATGAAAAGACCTCTATTCATTTGGCAAATTTAAACTTCATTCTGATGGACGTATTCAAGAAATTAAGTTGCTTGCGAAGTTTGATAATTTAGATTTGCAGAGTAATAAAAAAAAAGATATAAATATGAAAGTGACAATAGTTGGAGCGGGAGCGGTTGGAGCAAGCTGCGCAGAATACATCGCAATTAAAAACTTTGCTTCTGAGGTAGTTCTAGTTGATATTAAAGAAGGTTTTGCTGAGGGCAAGGCTATGGATTTGATGCAAACTGCATCTTTGAATGGGTTTGATACAAAAATAACGGGTTCAACAAATAACTATGCAAAATCTGCGGATAGCGATGTAGCCGTCATTACCTCAGGTATTCCAAGGAAACCAGGAATGACAAGAGAAGAGTTGATCGGAATCAATGCTGGAATAGTTAAGGAAGTAACTGCTAATATATTGAAACACTCTCCAAACGCTATCATCATTGTTGTGAGTAATCCAATGGATACCATGACTTATTTAGTGCACAAGGCCAGTGGTCTTCCAAAGCAGAAGATCATCGGGATGGGCGGAGCCTTGGATAGTGCACGGTTTAAATATCGTCTTGCAGAGGCTTTGGATTGTCCGGCTTCTGATGTAGAGGGATTAGTAATTGGTGGACATAGCGATACGGGAATGGTTCCACTAGTTGACCGGGCTGTTAGAAATAGTATTCCTGTAGCCA
This sequence comes from Salibacteraceae bacterium, assembly GCA_040905305.1. Classification (GTDB taxonomy): domain Bacteria; phylum Bacteroidota; class Bacteroidia; order Flavobacteriales_G; family Salibacteraceae; genus SHAN690. Next base: position 7,675 of record JBBDRU010000026.1, read on the forward strand.
ACTTTTTATCTCCAGACCGAATGAATCAGATCGTTGAAGATACAAAAGTTGGTGGAGCAACATTGACCAAACTACTAGGTACTTCTGCTTGGTATGCACCTGGAGCGGCTGTTTCAGCGTTGGTTCATGCCATTGCAAGCGATTCTAAGAAAATGTTTCCTTGTTCTGCACTTTTAGAAGGTGAGTTTGGTTTGTCGGGTCTGAGCATCGGGGTTCCATGCATCCTTGGAAAGAATGGCATTGAGCGAATCGTTGAAATTGATTTGAATGAAAATGAAAAATCCAAACTCGAAGAAAGTGCGGCTGGAGTTAAAAAGACGAATGGCTTATTAGAAGGCATTTAGCATTCATCTGCTCGATTGCAATGCTCCAAATCGTTTTATATTTACCGATAATGAGACGCATATCGCGTCTCATATTTTCCGCTTTCAAAATACATAGGATTTAATCCTGTTATTGAACAACTTGAAACTATATATTTGCACGCCCTTTTTAGGGGCTATTTTATATTAATACCTATACGTTATGCAGAATAAGAGTGCGATTTGGACTTTCGCAATTTTGTTATCATTGGCTTGTCTCTACCAACTGTCATTCACCTTTGTAACTTCAGGCGTTGAGTCGGATGCAGAGGAGGTGGCGGCACAGCAAGTAGATAGCTTGTTGCAAGCTGAACCAGAAACCTCCCAATTAGAAGAAGAAATTGCCTTTCAGCAATTTGAGCAGGTTTACTTGCAGAAGATGAACTCCAAAGAGGTTTATCCGCTTTTAGGTTTTACGTATGCTTATTGTAAACGCAATGAAATAAACCTCGGTTTAGACCTGCAGGGCGGTATGAATGTCACACTTCAAGTTCAGGTTAAAGACCTGATAAAAGCCTTGAGTGATAACAGTGATGATCCGGCATTTAATGAGGCACTAAAGGCAGCAATTTCGAAACAAAAGAGCAGTCAGGAAGATTTTGTTACGTTGTTTCAACAGTCGTGGGACAAAATTAACCCAGGTGGCAAATTGGCATCCGTTTTTCACACGAGAGAAAATAAAGAAAAATTTCCATTAGAGGCTACGAATGAAGAAATCCTGACAACAATTAATGAAGAAGCTGATGCTGCTGTAAGTAGAACAGAACAAGTTATTCGAAGAAGGATTGATGGGTTAGGTGTTGTTCAACCAACTATTCAACGGCAGCCAGGCACAGGAAGAATTGTAGTGGAGCTTCCGGGTATCAAGGAAAAAGAGCGAGTAAGAAAGCTTCTTCAGGGAACAGCTAAACTTGAGTTCTGGGAATGTTATGATAACAGCGAAATTTACACTAATCTTGATGAAGCCAATGCTTTGCTAGCAGAAAAAATTGGCGTGCGAGATAATGGCTCAACTGAAAACTCTGATGATAATGATTCAACGGAAGTTGAAAATGAAATTTCACCATCAAACGAAGACTCTAGTTCGGTTGCAGAGCAAAGTGATAGCAATAGCCTTGATGCATTGCTAGGAGGTTCCTCCGAAGAGGATAGCCTTACTCAAGACAGTGCGGAAATGGCTGTTATGAACGAGAATTTTGAAAAGGAGAACCCACTTTTCGCGAAGTTGCGTCCGGCTATTTTCCAAGATCCTGATGACGGTAATTACTACGCTGGTAAAGGTCCAACTGTAGGTTATGCAGCAGTAACAGATACAGGGGCTGTAAATAAAATGCTTTCAAGAAGGGATGTAAAAGCATTGTTCCCTAGAAGAATGAAATTTGTTTGGGCAGCGAAGGCCTATGATGAAAAAGAACAATTTTTACAGTTGTTTGCGGTCAACGTTGCTAGTAAAGATGGAACGGCTCCCCTAGAGGGAGATGCGATAACCAATGCGAGAGTGGTGAGCGATCCGATGGGGAACCCTGAGATATCTATGAGCATGAACTCTGAAGGTGCGAAGTCTTGGAAAAACATGACTGCTGAGGCATCATCTCAAACACCAAAAAAATCCATCGCCATCGTTTTAGATAACTTGGTTTACAGTGCGCCCAGAGTAGATGGCGAAATAGCCGGAGGGCAATCATCTATTTCAGGACAGTTTACCCTAAACGAGGCTGAGGATCTTGCTAATGTTTTAAAAGCAGGTAAATTGCCTGCACCAGCAAAAATTATTGAAGAGGCTGTGGTAGGTCCAACATTGGGTGCCGAAGCAATAAGGGCAGGATTCCTTTCCTTCCTATTAGCCTTGGTGCTTGTTTTGATCTATATGGCATTTTACTACAATTCGGCAGGTATTGTTGCTGACCTGGCGCTTTTGGCAAACTTATTTTTCATCATGGGTGTGTTGTCTTCTCTAGGTGCAACATTAACACTGCCAGGAATTGCCGGTATCGTGCTGACCATCGGTATGTCTGTAGATGCCAACGTTCTTATTTATGAACGAATTCGTGAAGAGTTGCGTGCAGGAAAAGGCGTCAGACTTGCCATAGTGGATGGTTATAACAACGCCTACAGTTCGATTATTGATGCGAATATTACAACTCTCTTAACGGGTATTATCCTTTACATTTTTGGTTCTGGGCCGATTAAAGGTTTTGCTACAACGCTTATTATTGGTATTGCAACATCACTTTTTGCGGCTATTTTTATTACCCGTTTGCTATTTGAATGGAGGCTCGATAGGAGTCAAACCCCTTCCTTTGCTAATAAACTGACTGAGAACGTATTGGCCAATGCCAATTTTGGGTTCATTTCACGAAGGAAGACCTTCTATATTGTTTCAGGAATTATTTTGCTGGTTGGACTGGGATCTTTGGTTACCAGAGGATTAAATTATGGTGTTGACTTCACTGGAGGTAGAAGCTATGTAGTTAGGTTTGATGAGTCTCATCCGGTTGGTGAAGTGGCTTCTAGTTTGGCAAATGAATTCATCAACGAAGATGGAAACAAAGTGACGCCTGAAGTTAAAACATACGGAGCATCAAATCAGGTAAAGATCACAACAAAGTATATGATTGAGAGTGATGAAGAAGGGCTGGACGCTTTGGTAGAAGAAAAGCTCTCTGCTGGTCTTGCGAAAATTACTCCGGATTTTGAAATCATGAGCTCGCAGAAAGTGGGTCCCACGATTGCTGATGATATCAAACAAGGCGCAATATGGGCAGTAGTGTTCTCCTTGCTGGTAATCTTCCTTTACATTGTATTACGGTTTCGAAAGTGGCAATTTGGCCTTGGTGCGCTCCTTGCAATGTTCCATGATGTTATAATCGTATTATCGCTTTACTCCATCTTATATGGATTTCTTCCATTCTCGCTTGAAATCGATCAGGCCTTTATAGCAGCGATTTTGACTGTGGTAGGATATTCTATTAATGATACCGTGGTGGTTTTTGATAGAATTCGAGAGTTCATTGGATTACATAAAAGAAAGGATCACGAGATCATATTCAATGATGCTTTGAACTCTACGCTTTCCAGAACCATCAATACATCCTTGAGTACGCTTGTAGTGTTGTTGATGATATTTTTCTTTGGGGGTGAAGTGATCAGAGGCTTCGTTTTTGCATTAATAATCGGTATAGTCGTTGGTACCTACTCATCTCTTTTCGTGGCAGCCCCGATCGTGCTTGACTTCGGAAAAAAGAAAGCCTAGATTAAAATATTATTCCTAAACCCCGCTTTGGCGGGGTTTTTTGTCTCTACATTTGTTGGCAAATGCAAACACCAGTGCTTCTTTTCTTTAACATGGGAGGTGGGGAAATACTTGTTATTCTCATGATCGTTCTCTTGTTTTTTGGTTCTAAAAGAATACCTGATGTCGCGCGCAACATGGGAAGAGGAATTCGACAATTTAAAGATGCTGCTGATAACATTCAACGAGATATTACGGACTCTGTGAGTGATGTTAAAAAGCAGATTAAAGAAGATAAAGAAAGCGAATGATACTGGGGTGGTTGTCACTCATCGGGGGGTTGGCTACATTGATTGCAGGTGGCGAATTTTTGGTTCGGTCAGCAGTTAGATTGGCAATCTACCTAAGAGTAAGCTCGATGGTAATTGGGTTGACTGTGGTGAGTTTAGGTACTTCTTTTCCAGAATTAGTTGTGAGCGTTGGTGCTGCGTTGGATGGTTTTTCAGACATTGCCATTGGAAACGTTGTAGGAAGCAATATCGCCAATCTTGGGTTGGTTTTAGGCTTAACTGCTATCATTTTCCCCTTGGTAGTTGACCGTAAGTCAGTTGTTATTGATTGGCCTATTATGTTAATTGCATCCTTCTTGCTCATATTATTCTCTCTGGATAGCATGTTGGCGTTTTGGGAAG
>JBBDRU010000027.1:0-11956 GCA_040905305.1 Salibacteraceae bacterium
CATTTATTGCTTATATCACTGTTTTTCATTGGTCTTGATTCGTTAGGTCAGCAGGATGTTTTTCAAAAGGCTGAAAGGCCGGCTAATTCACCTTCTGTAAACAATTTAGTAACAGATCAGAATACATCGGTTCAAACATCATTTGAAAATGAAATTAAATGGTTTGGTTTGCGCACAGTCCAAACGATAGATGAGCGAGAAGAGCGGCAACTTCACTTTACCAACGCCAGAAGATCCACCGAAAGTAAGCTTCCATATTTTGCGAAAACAGTTAAACTAGATGATGGCGTAGAATCAGTGGACGTTAAACTGGGTGAATATGAGGTTGAAAAATTATCTACGGAGGAAAAGAATTTTTTAAGCGGTACGTCCATTAAAAATCAATTCAAGGTTTCTGTTTTTGTGAAAAAGGCGGCCGGCAGTAAATATGCTGTCATTAGAGTTATTCCATTTCGATCAATTGGAAACGACATCCAGCGACTGGTTGGTTTTAACCTTAAAATAAATTCGATAAAAACCGCGTCAAGGGGCGGTGCAAGATCGGCACATTCATGGAAACCGGTGAGTGTATTGAATGATGGTCAATGGTTTCGTTTGGCTACTGGAGAAGATGGTATTTATAAGGTAAGCTTTAATTGGCTGCGAGATAATGGTGTGGTTCCTTCAAACGGAATACCAAGTGATCAGCTTCGTTTGTTTGGAACAGGTGCGGGAATGTTGCCTTTTGAAAATTCAAAGAAAAGACCCGATGATTTGGATCAAATTTCGATTGATGTTGTTGATGGGGGGGATGGCCAGTTTGGTCAGGGAGATTATTTTCTCTTTTATGGAGAAGATCAAATTACCTGGAAACTGAACGAGGATAATCGATTTATTCATGAGCTGAATGCTTACGCAGATTCTACGTATTATTTTCTCAATACCACTGGAGTTGGTGCCAATGCCAAAAGGATATCAGTGTCCAACGTTGCACAAAGTCCAACATATTTCACCTCGACTTATGATTATTACGATGTTCATGAGCAGGAATTGGTCAATTTGATAGGATCGGGTAGAACTTGGTATGGGGAATCCCTTGGGTCGGTTTCGAGCAAGGACTTTGGCTTTACGATTCCGAATATTGACCGTTCAAAAAACTTCTGGGTTCGATCAGCATACGCAGCACGCTCTATAGGCGTTAATGGGCTGACATTAACAATGTCTATGCTTAGCCAAGGCAGCGTTTCGTCTAAAGCCTCGATAAAAGCGGTAGCAGATTTCTATGGTGCATTGTATGCAGATGTAGGTGAGCTTACCATGAGTGGAACTCCTCAATCTAGCGAGCTTATCGTGAAAATGCAGCTCAACAATGCCGCCAATCCGCAAGCTATGGCATGGATAGACTTTATCGAAATCAATGCGCGTAGAAGGCTCGTTTTCAACGGTAGTTTTATGGGGGTAAGAGATAGGCTTTCGAATGGACAGGGAGTGGCTGAATACACTGTTCAAAGTAACGAAGCCATTACCGTTTGGGACGTTTCTGACCTGGGTGAGATATCACGGCCGGCATTAAATGGCGGGGTGGTGAATGGGTTCACATTTAAAGCGCAAGCGGGGTTGAGAGAGTTTGTGCTTTTTGGTGAATCGTCATTTAAAATACCCTCCTTTAGCGGACAGGTCAACAATCAAAACGTTCATGGCGTAGCAGGGGTTGAGTATTTAATTGTTGCTCACCCTCAATTTAAGCAACAGGCAGAGCGATTGATAGAACTGCACAATGCCCTGGATGGACTTAACGGTCAAGTCGTTACTCCTGCGGAGATCTATAATGAATTTTCGGGTGGCGCACAGGACATCACCGCCATTAAAGAGTTTATTAGAAAGCTTTATTTTGAAGCGGATTCAATGGGACTGGCAAAACCACGATACCTATTGCTTTTTGGAGACGCTTCTTACGATTATAAAAACCGGATTTCTGGAAATTCAAATTTTGTCCCCACTCATCAAATGCGCAACAGCGTGTCTCCAACAGGATCCATTGCCTCTGATGATTTTTATGGTTTGCTAGATGAAGACGAAGGTGAGCAGCCCGGAGATTTTGTAGATATCGGAATTGGTCGGTTGCCTGCTCGCTCTAAAAAGGAAGCGGAAGACATGGTAAATAAAATCATTCGCTATGCCGATCGTTCGTCTTCATTAGGTGCGTGGCGTAAGATTATAAGTTTCGCTGCTGATGACGCAGATCCTAGAGACCGCCATACCTTCATGAATGATTTTGAAGGATTGGGTAATCTTATCGATCAGCGTGCCAGTTCGTTTGTAGTTCAAAAGTTGTACATGGATTCATATAAACAACAAGTAGGGTCAGGTGGAGAACGCTATCCCGATGGGGCTGCAGCAATAGATGAAAGGGTGAGGAAAGGCACCCTAATGATGTATTTTATAGGTCATGGAGGTGAACTCGGCTGGGCGCATGAGCGTATTTTAGAAGTGCCTACTATTAACAAATGGGATAATTTAGACCGTCTAACGTTGTTTATTACTGCAACATGTGAATTTGCTCGTTATGATGATCCTAGAAGAACTTCAGGTGGGGAGTATGCTATCTTAAATCCCAGTGGTGGCGCTATCGGGCTGCTCACCACAACAAGGGCTGTTTATTCAAGTCCTAACCTCACATTGACTACGGCCTTCACAACTGAAGCGTTTGACCGACCATCGGGTGATGCACCAAGATTGGGCGATCTTATGTTGCAAACAAAAATCAGAACGCTTGACACCAATAGCAGTGCAGCACTAAATAGCCGAAGTTTTGCCCTTTTGGGGGATCCGGCTTTAAAACTATCTTACCCTGAACATAACATCAGTATAACATCCGTTCCAGACACGATAAAAGCATTGGAAAAGGTAAAGATTGAAGGCATTGTTACTGATGCTTCCGGAGTAAAACTAGAAGGATTTAATGGTTTTGTTTATCCTGAAGTGTATGATAAAATATCGGATCTACAGACGCTAAACAACGATGGTTCGGGTGCTTTTGACTATCAAGAATGGAAGAACAAAATGTTTAAAGGAAAGGCCACTGTGAAAGACGGTACTTTTTCCTTTGAGTTTGTTGTTCCAAAAGACATCGATCGTTCAATAGACTTTGGACGTGTGAGCCTGTATGCAGATGATGGTAGTGTTGACGCGTTTGGTGATGATCGAACATTTGCTGTTGGGGGCTTGTCAGATAATCCGATTGAAGATGATGAAGGGCCTGAGGTTGATCTGTATATGAATAACACAGATTTTGTTTATGGTGGACTCACCAATGAAGATCCAGACCTTTATGCCGAGCTGCGCGATGAAAATGGAATCAATATGGCCGGCAGCGGAATCGGCCATGATTTAACTGCCATATTGGATGAAAACACCTCCAACACACTTGTCTTGAATGAATATTATGAATCGGATGTAGATTCCTATCAAAGCGGTAAAGTTCGCTATCCGTTTTCATCGCTGGAAGAAGGCAAACACTCGCTCAAAATGAAGGTTTGGGATGTCAATAATAACCCTTCCGATGCCTATCTTGAGTTTGTGGTAGCCAATGATGAGAAGCTTGCATTGGATCATGTGCTAAACTATCCAAATCCGTTTACTACCAATACCGATTTTTATTTCGAACACAACAAGCCAGGTCAAAACCTTGATGTGAGAATTGAAGTGTTTACCGTAGCAGGAAAGTTGGTTAAAACACTTGACGGACAATTCGGGTCTAATGGCTACCGAATTGGGCCTATTAATTGGAATGGAAGAGATGAATACGGGGATGTTATAGGAAAAGGCGTTTATCTTTATCGTGTTTCAGTGAAGACAATACTTGGTGAGTCAGTTGAAAAATACGAACGATTGGTTCTTTTAAAGTAAGCCTTACTTATTAATTATATTTGCCGTCTTAAAAATTCAGAACGCCTATTAAAACACGTTTACTTGATAGATTTTAATATGAGATTTCGGATATTTTCAAGCGTTTTTGTACTGGGCATACTTTGCAGTGCAGTGCAAGCCCAGCAAGGTGTTGCGTTAGGAGATGTAGATGGCGGCACGCTACAGCTTAACACAATCACAACGGCTGTGCCTTTTTTGATCATCAACCCGGAGACGCGTGGTGGTGGCATGGGCGATGTTGGTGTAGCTACTTCCGCAGACGCTAATTCGCTGCACTGGAATGTTGGAAAACTGGCGTTTATCGAGAAAAAATCTGGTGCCTCTATTTCATATACTCCCTGGCTTCGGGCTTTAGTACCTGATATTTCCCTTTCTTACCTTACCGGATATTATAAAATTGACAATATGAGTGCAGCTGCTGTCTCATTGCGTTATTTTTCACTGGGTAATATTCAGTTTACCGATCAGTTTGGAAACAATACCATCCAATTTACCCCCAACGAATTTTCATTGAATGCTGGTTATTCCCGAAAGCTTTCCGATAGGTTTTCAGGTGGTTTGAGTGCGAAGTTTATCAGCTCAAATCTTACTGGCGGGCAAACGGTTGGCGGAGCAAACTCAAGACCCGGACGCTCGGTGGCCGTTGATTTGGGTGTTTACTATGAAAATGATGACCTAGTCATGTTTGACAAAGATTTGACATTTGCGTGGGGTGCCGCAATCAGTAACTTGGGCGCTAAAATTTCCTATACGGATGCTGCAACAAGAGACTTTCTTCCCATGAACTTGCGTTTAGGGCCAAGGTTTACTTGGGACTTGAACGATTATAATGCCTTGACTTTTTCCGTTGATTTGAACAAATACCTCGTACCCACCCCACCTAAATATGCCAGAGAACCGGGTAACGAAGGTCAAACTCGTATAGATGATAATGGAAACCCTATTGTTTCTTCTGGCTTAGATCCGGATAGGCCGGTTGCTACGGCTGTTTTTACCTCTTTTTATGATGCTCCGGGTTATGGTGATTTTAATGACGATGGTGATTGGACTCCTTACGGTGGTGGCCGGTTTCGTGAAGAAATTAACGAAGTTGCGGCTGGAGTTGGCGTGGAATATTGGTACGCAGAGCAGTTTGCATTTAGAATGGGATATTTTACAGAGCACTTTTCTAAAGGAAATAGAAAGTTTGTTACCCTTGGCGCAGGACTTAAGCTAAACGTATTCAGTCTTGACTTTAGCTACCTGATATCCACCTACAATGTTCGCAGAAATCAAGGGGCAACTTCTCCTTTGGCCAATACCCTAAGGTTTACGCTTTCGTTTGATTTTGATGAAGTAGCTAAAAGCGATGAAGATTAGAGTTGGCTTTGGGTATGACGTTCATCAAATAAAGGAAGGTCGCCTCTGTAGGTTGGGTGGTGTAGAGATTCCATCATCTGTTGGCCCTGATGGGCATTCCGATGCAGATGTGCTTTTGCACGCGATATGCGATGCCATTCTTGGTGCAGCCGGATTAAGAGACATTGGTTTTCATTTCCCAAATACATCTGAAGATTTCAAGGATGCTGACAGTCGCGCGTTACTGCAAAGTGTAGTAGAGCTGGCTTCTGAAAAAGGTTATTCAGTAGGCAACATTGATGCAACGTTGGTAAGTGAAGTTCCTAAAATAGCTCCGCACATTTCAAGCATGAAACAAACGATTGCGGGTCTTTGTGCTATTGACACCGATGAGGTAGGAGTGAAAGCAACCACATCAGAAAAGGTCGGGTTCGTAGGAAGAAAAGAAGGCATGGAGGCTTACGCGGTAGTTTTGCTTGAAAAGGTATAGTTCACATAAACTTTGACCAATACCTAAAGATCATGAAGGAACAACACACCATATCGTATGAAGTTGTAGATACATCTGAATTGAGCTCATCTTATCAGAAACTCATGGAAGCCGCTATGGAGGCGACTGATCAGGCATATGCGCCTTACTCAAAGTTTTATGTTGGTGCCGCTTTATTGCTCTCAAATGGTGAGGTTGTAAAAGCAAGCAACAAGGAAAACGCCTCCTTTCCTGCTGGCACATGTGCTGAACGAAATGCATTGAACTATGCTTCAGACCATTTTCCTGACCAAAAAATAAGGGCAATCGCTGTGTCGGCAAATTCAAAAGAGTTTGAAATGAGCCATGCCGTGGCTCCATGTGGAATTTGCCGACAGGTGATTTGTGAAACAGAGAAAGTGCAGGAAACACCCATCCAAATCCTGATGTACTCTCCTGCCGGAAAGGTTATTATACTTGATCGTGCGAACGATTTATTACCCTTTCATTTTTATGTAAAAGAGCTAAAGAAATAAGCAATTCACACTTAATGGTGTTTCAACGTTTTCAAGTTATATTTTTGCCCTTCCTGAAAAGAAGATTATGGCTAAAACCAAAGCAACAAAAAAGTTAGAATTCAACAAGGCTCAATATCTAAAATGGTATGAAGACATGCTGTTGATGAGAAGGTTTGAAGAATCTTGCGGCAACTTATACCTTCAGCAAAAGTTTGGAGGGTTTTGTCACTTATATATCGGTCAAGAAGCCATTGCGGCTGGTTTTGCATCCGCAATAAAAAAAGGTGATAAGATTATTACTGCTTACCGAGACCACGCGCATCCGATTGCTTTGGGTATGGATCCTAAATATGTAATGGCCGAATTATATGGCAAAACCACAGGGTGTTCTAAAGGAAAGGGGGGCTCCATGCACATGTTTGACAAAGAATTGAACATGATGGGTGGCCATGGCATCGTTGGTGCACAAATTCCAATGGGCGCAGGTATTGCTTTTGCCGAAAAATATAAAGGAACCGATAATGTTTGCCTCACGTTTATGGGTGATGGAGCTGTTCGTCAGGGAGCACTGCACGAGACGTTTAACATGGCCATGCTCTGGAATCTTCCGGTAGTCTTTATTATTGAGAACAACAACTACGCTATGGGAACCTCCATAGAACGCACTACCAATGTTACCGACCTTTCTAAACTGGGTTTAAGTTATGACATGCCTAGTAAGTCGGTGGATGGGATGAATGTTGAAACTGTGCACAATGAAATTAAGGCGGCTGCTGAGCATTGCAGATCAGGAAAAGGGCCTTTTTTGTTAGATATTAAAACCTATCGATATAAAGGACATTCGATGAGTGACCCGCAGAAGTATCGAACGAAAGATGAGGTAAACGAATTCAAAGAAAGAGATCCTATTGCTCAAGTGATGAATACTATCATGGAGCAAGGTTGGTTGTCTGAGGCGGATATCAAAAAGACTGAAGCCAAAGTGAAGGCAAAGGTTGAAGAGTCTGTTAAGTTTGCAGAGGAGTCGCCCGTTCATGAATTAGATGAACTGTACAAAGATGTTTATGCCCAGGAAGACTATCCATATATAATGGACTAAAAATTAGAGAAGAGAATGGCTGAAGTGATTAAAATGCCAAAACTGAGCGATACCATGGAAGAAGGGGTGATCGCATCATGGCAAAAGAAAGTTGGAGACCAGGTAAATTCAGGTGATGTGATAGCTGAGATTGAATCAGACAAAGCCACCATGGAGTTTGAATCCTTTCATGAAGGCACTTTGCTGCACATTGAAGTGGATGCTGGAAAGTCAACAAAAGTAGATGGAGTTATCGCCATTATCGGTGAGCAAGATGAGGATGTTAAGTCAATTCTAAAAGAGGCTAAGGCAGAGGCAGATAAAGCGGGTTCTGAGCCGAAAAAGGAAGCTTCAAATAAAAAGGAAGCTTCAAAACCTAAAACGGAATCCAATGCTTCCAAACCAGAACCCAAAGAAACCAAAGCACAGCCGCGACCTATAGAAAAGGCTGCCCCTAAAAAGGATGAAGAATCTGATGATCGCACAAAAATTTCTCCTTTGGCAAGAAGGCTGGCGGCAGAACATGGCGTGAGTTTGAGATCGGTGCGCGGTTCGGGTGAAAATGGTCGAATTGTTAAAAGAGATGTGGAGAAAGCTGCTGCCAGCCGACCACCTCAAATAGAGCGTTCGCGTGATGTTGAGGTATCTCAAATGCGCAAGACCATTGCGCGAAGGTTGAGTGAAAGTAAGTTTAGTGCCCCACATTTTTACCTCACCATTGATCTAGATATGGATCGGGCGGTTGAAGCACGCAAAGCCATTAATGAGGCTATAGCGCCTGAAAAAATTTCATACAATGATTTTGTGATTAAAGCGGCTGCTGTGGCGCTAAAAGATCACCCAGCTGTTAATGCTGGTTGGCATGGTGACTTTATCAGGTACAATGAGCATGTTCATGTTGGGGTGGCAGTAGCGGTTGATGAAGGTCTTTTGGTTCCAGTGGTTCGGTATGCAGATGGAAAAACACTTACCACGATATCTGATGAGGTGCGAGATTACGCCAAACGCGCAAAATCTAAAAAATTACAGCCCGAAGATTGGGAAGGAAATACCTTTACCATTTCAAATCTGGGCATGTTTGGGATAGAAGAATTTACGGCTATCATTAATCCGCCAGATAGTTGCATTATGGCTATTGGAGGGATTAGGCAAGAACCGGTTGTGAAAGATGGAGAGGTTAAAGTTGGCAACCGTATGAAAGTGACCATGAGTTGTGATCATCGCGTGGTTGACGGGGTAACAGGCGCACAGTTTTTAGAAAGTTTCAGAAAATACATTGAAAACCCCGTTGTGCTTCTTGGAATGACTTCCATTTAGTCATTCCTTTATTTCAAAGTTGAATAAGCACCTAATACCAAATGTGTTTTTTATAACCTGGAAGATTCAATAGCTGTTAGTTGGTTTTCATCCTGATCTAACCCAATTTTATCTAAGCGTAACTTCCAATTATTGAAGTGTTTTTGGTATTCCATTTTGTAATCTTCTTTGATCGGTTCGGAGGGCGGAAGCTTTTCTTGCCGATGATCGACTTGTGAACCATTTTTCCAAAACCTAAAACAAACATGAGGTCCGGTGGCCAGTCCGGTGCTTCCAACGTATCCGATGGTTTCGCCTTGCCTTACCCGTGTGCCCGGTTTTATGCCATTGGCAATTTTACTCATGTGTAAGTATTGAGTGGTGTAAGTGCTGTTGTGTTTGATCTTAACATAGTTTCCATTAAACCGCTTATACCTCGCTTCGGTGATTACACCATCTCCCACTGCCATGATCGGGGTCCCGGTTGGAGCTGCATAGTCTGTTCCAAGGTGGGCTTTCCAACGCTTTTGAACCGGGTGAAACCTGCTTTTGGTGTATCCGGAGGTCATTCTGCTAAACTTCAGTGGAGCTTGTAGAAACGCTTTTCGCAAACTATTGCCAGTTTCATCAAAATAATCCATTTTTCCTTCCTGCTCAAATTGGAACGCGTAATAGGGCTCACCATCATGATGAAAAAGTGCAGCTCGAATATCATGAATGCCCACAACCTGATCGTTTACTTTTTTGACACTATAAACCAGCTTGAAAAAATCGTGTTTTTGAATGCGGTAAAAATCGATGGTCCAGGCGTAAATATCTGATAGCTCCATGGCCAATGCCGGACTTAGGTTTTGATCGATCAGGGTTTGGTAAAGCGAACTGGTAATGACTCCTTGAGCTTCACGCTCTTCTAATTGAATTGGACGTTGACCACTATAAATATCAATCGAATCACGCAAATCATAGACAACATAATCGATAGGAGAGGCTTCATAAATAAAAAACTCTGCCCGTAGAGCACTGTCGTTTGAGCATATCAGGGTGTAATTTTTACCCGCATTTAACCTTCGTATGTCAAATCCATTTTTAGATTTTTCCGCCAGACGAGAAATCTTCGCGTAGCTAACTCCATAGGGAAGCAATATGTCGGCAAGAAACTGATTGGGTTGGATTTTTCCTTTCTCTACATGAAAACCATCCAAATCAATCCCAAACTCTTCATTGCATTCTTGCACAATGATGGAGTCAACCGCCTCCATAGTTGCCAAGTCTTCATTGTATTCCCTTTTTGAAAGAGCGATGCTCAGAACGATCAAACCCACGAGGCTTATCGGGATGATTAAATACCGGGTTTTCTTGGAGTTGATCATTTGTTTTTCACTGAGATTTTATCAAAAAGCACTTCTTCAACCCAACCTTTCCCCCAATTTTTTAACTCATCCTCGCTCCAAAGAGCAGGGTAAAAAACACGTAATTGGAGGCGTGGCGGAAGGTATTGCTGCCAATTTGTTCCGCCTGTAGCGGCAACGTCACCTTTTTTAGACGCAAGGTATCGCACAGCACTTTTATAGTGCATAAGTGGCCAATTGATGTTCACATTTACATCCAGCATTCTCATCTCTCGGATCAAATCATCGCTTTGCTGATGCTTTTTTGAAAGGCTTTGGTACTTCTGCCAAACATTGCAACTTTTATAGCGCTTTGCTAACTCAAGCAAGTTTTGAGAATATTTAGATTCGAATTGCTTTAGCGTAAGGGTTTTATCACCAGAGGAAAGCTCGGTCGCGCCTTGTTTCCAATAGATATTTTCAAACTGCTCTTCCAGACTGCGCTTGTCTTCTTGGTGATGGGTCGCGCGATGTTTTTTATCTACCAATCGAGCAAGGTCTGTTGCACAAATTTCAATCATCCGATATTGCGCACTTTGAAACCCACTTGCTGGAAGAAGAGCCATCCGAAACTTTAAAAACTGTTCCTTCTCCATTCCTTGCACCATTATTTCGAAGCTCTTGGTCAGAGATTCAAAATAGGCATTGATACGCTTCAGCCGTTGGGTTAAGAAATTGACTTCAAGGGTTGGTTTCCAACCTTTATCCTGACCATTTTCACCGATTTCTTTCCCGTTATTGGCGATTTGCTCCAATTCATTTAAACTGAGTTTGAAGTAAAGCTCTGTGATCTGATGGTAAATGATAAATATTTCTTCATCGGGAAAATCTGTTTTTGGGTTTTGCAGGGTTAGCAATGTGTCCAAATGGATGTAATCCCAATAGGTTAAATAGTTTGAATGCAACAGCCCATCGAGGTAAGCATTGATGTCTTGCCCCATGGATTCGTACTTTTCTTGTAGCTTTTTTAGCTTGTCTTCTTGCGATTGATTCAAGTGTGTCGATTATAATCAAGTTCAAAATTATAGCTATGCGCTTTCGTATGAACCGAGTTTGTAGGCACTTTCCAACAATGTAGCGTGAAGCTGTTAATCGACCTTTGATAATGGGTTCGCCAAATTCTCATAGGAGCGTAGTTCCATTTTAATTGAGCCCACTAATACGCTGGCTTTGGCCAGAACAGGAATTCGATTTTCATCGCGCGTTATCCAAACCATCATGTCTTCTTCTTTCTTAAAAATTCGACCTTTTTGAACAACGGGCACAAACACCATGCAATCAAATTTCCCTTTGTCTATTTCAACAATTTCATTCCTCAAATACTTAATTTTTAGTGGCCAAAGTTCGTTATCTACAAAGGCTTGAATTTCAAAAATATCACCTGATTTTACATTGCTTAAATCTAAGGTTCGGGCTCGGTAAAAAGAAGAGATCATGTCTTGAACGCCAAGCGGAACATCAAACACTTTACCCTTGTTGGTGGTGACGGTTTGTTTGTAGTGATCAAATGTGTAATACTGTTTTAATTCAAATCCGCCTTCATGAATATCACGAACAAAAATCCACGGAAACACACCTTCTTTATCAAGATAGGTTTCGTATCGATCTCTAACCTTAAAGAACCAGTTAAAAGCTCCTAATGAGTTGCCAAGACCTACGATATGATAAACATCTCGTCCAGCTATTTGCCTTGAATCTTCTTTGATTTCGATAATGGCTTCACCAGCATCAATCCATCCATAAGAAACTTCAAATTCAAGACGTTCTCCCTTTTGAAACGCATTATGTTTAATAGTCGGTAGTGATGCTTTGTCGGGCGACAGCGGATTTATTTGCTCAATAAATTGAGCGCATGCGCTAACAGGCAAAAGCATTATCAGAAATAAGATGAAATTGGACATTACTGCGTGTTTCATAATCAATTTCAAAACTTATACCATTAATTAAGATGATCCTGATT
>JBBDRU010000028.1:0-1941 GCA_040905305.1 Salibacteraceae bacterium
CATTAATGCAACAAAATGCTTTTTCAATGCCCCCTTCATGATCCAGACTCCAAAGAGCTGGATTCTCTGCTCCAATTTTACTCCAAAGGTGCTCAGAGGCGTAATCAGACAAGTTTTGGCGAGTGGCGCTTTTTAATAAAAATCCCAAAACCTGAGTTGTGCCACTTTGATAAATGAAAACCTCTCCGGGTTCTTCTCTTACTTCGTATTTTTCTAAGAGAAGCTCAAGGTTATCACCATAATTAGCTCTGGCCGGAAACGCAAATGGATTCAAGTAATGTTCATCAAAGTTTATCCCTGAACTCATATTGAGCAAATGTCTAACTTTAAGTTTTTTACCTAGCTCTGTTTCGTACTGAGGTAAGTAAAGAAACACAGGGTCATCGATCGAATTTATTTCGCCCCGATCTACTGCTATACCAATCAAGAGGGAAACGATGGACTTCGCCATTGAAAACGAATTGCTGATGCTGGTTTTGTCAAAGCCTTGCCAATACTGCTCAAAAAGCAGATGATCTTTTTTAATGACTATAAACGAAACACTTTCATTGGATTCGTGATGGGCTGATTCTTCAGAGGTAAGCACCGCATTATTATAATTCGCGGCCTTTGTCCATGGTTCAGGTTCACCAATTTCCATGCTATTATTTGGCATAAACTCAAACTCTTGAATTCCGGGTCCCAACCGTCCCTTTAAAACGGTTTGATCTATGGTATTGTAGAGGTAGTGATGCCCAGAAACCTCAATAATGAAGTGGATCATCAATAACCAAAAAGCTGTTTTGGCAATTCTTTTTAGAACTGGATGATCCATAATAAGCTTCTAAAATTCTGCCAATTCCGCTTTTAACCAATCGATGACTTCAATTTCTGTTGAATTGACCTGTTTAAAATCGGCCAGATAAACAGAAAACCAGTCACCTAGATGAATAAGGTAAATCGCCTGTTCTATTCGGCTTTTTCCTTTTGCCCGGTAATGATGTATATGCCTCGTTTTCTTAGTATAGACCTGCTCTGAAAGCTCCATTCTTCGCGCCACTCTCGGGTGGTCGTAATCGCTTAAAAGAAAGATTACTCCAAGGTTGTTGGATCCCCCAGCCCAACCAACCAATTCGTTGTGATTCATTTCAGGATATACGTTGTGCCAGGAAAGGGTTTTGCTGTTTTCATTGATTTGCTGTCTCCATCGGATAGCAATTCCTTCAAGCCAACCAGATGAATAAATTACAGGTAGCTTATGCTGAAGGCTTTCTGCAAGTTGCCTGGCTGCTGCGGTTATTGACTTCTCTTCATCCTCAATCAGCTCAACGGCCTTTATCATGTCAGCTCTCCATTGTGCTGAAGTAAGGCCAAAAATCTCTGCAAATCGAAAAAGCTGAACAATGGCATAACCAAAGGCAGCCCTTGGAGGGGAACCTCCCGGAACCTTTAAAAGCGGCCAATGATGTTGGAGCGCCATATCACAAAGTTTCCCTCCGGAACTGATGCAAGCGATGTGAGCACCCTGATCAACCGACTGAGAAATCACTTCCAGTGTTTCTTCGGTGTTTCCGGAATAAGAACACGCAATGACTAAGGTGTTTTCATTTACATAAGCGGGCAATGTATAGCCTTTGATCGACTGCACAGGCACATTGCAATGATCAGCAATCAATTGAGCCAGTATTGTTCCCCCAATACCTGATCCGCCTAGTCCAGCGATCAAGACATTTTGAAAACCCCATTCATTGTTCCAGTGAAATGCATCTGCTATATCGATGGCTTCTTTTACCTGATCCGCAAATCCGAGCACATATTCATTCATTGTTTTTTGCATGAAGCAAATATAAAGCCATCATCATATGGCACTCGCTAAATATCACCTAATACCAGAGTTGAATCCAAATCACTGAACTGTTTAGGAGAGTTTGGATTTTCTAGCCGGCTAAGCCATTTACGAGG
>JBBDRU010000029.1:0-11799 GCA_040905305.1 Salibacteraceae bacterium
AACCAAGATAAGAGTAAGCAGTGTTCAGTTAAAAGCTAAAACTACTGATCAACACTCACTTCAACAATAGAAATGATCGTAAGTTTTATATTCCTTTTTGTACCTTATCGTTTCACTATCTTTTGAACTGTAACACCGGCTGTGGTTTGAATTTTGACCATGTACAAACCGGCAGGCTGAAGGGACAAATCATATTGGGTTTTATAGGTATGTATGGTTTCCGAAGCCACCAGTCTCCCCCTCAAGTCATAAAACGCAATAGATTCAATCAATGCTTCTGATGTAATAGATATAAAATCTGTCGTAGGATTGGGATATAGGGCTACCAAAGCTTTATCTGAATCGTGCACACCTAGGGCACCAAATACTGTAACAGCATCATTGGTGGTTATGGGATAGTTAAAGTCAAAAAAGATATCGGCGTTGAGTACGACCGAGTCACCATTTTGAAGGTTATTGTTGGGTTTTATAGCTATCAAAATATACCCTTGTCCGGCTGGAGGCAGCTGAATTCCTTCAAAAAGGTACTCAGCTGAATTCCCTGTTATTTTGGCTTGAATGCTGTGTGAACTTCTTAGTATGCGCATACTATGCACTTGGTACTGGTTTGGGTTTATATCCATTTCGACAAACACATTGTCAGCTGCAAAATTGCCTTCGTTCTCAAAGCGAACCAAATAGTGTAATTCTTCGCCTATGAGCATGGGGTCAAGAGCATCACCTTGGAGGCAGGTAATGTCATTAGGATCAAAGGCACCCACAACAGTTTGCTTCAGTTCAAACAAATTGTCGGTTGGGTTTTCGTCACCGGCAATGGGTTCTATTTGGGTAGTAAAGGTAAATATATCATCTATGTTCACCGGAAAAAAAGGGTCTGTGGGTGGATTAATTTCAAAGGTTACTTCAATACTCCGGCTTTCAAAAGGCTTTAGATTTGCATAGTCCCACGTCAGAGAACCTCCGGCCTGTGTGCTTGGTGTTTCGGAAGACGAAACAAAATCCATAAAGCCGTTATCAAACAAAAATGTAATGGCGTTGGATTGTGACATTGTCTGGTTGCCAATGTTTTTATATACAATTAAATAATCTGCATCAAAGCCTGGACGAGCGGGGGTGACTGGTGCTATGGTTATTTCCAAATCGGGATGTACACCATTAGCGTTAACACAAAAATCCTCAGTCTCTATGCTATTATTCACCAAAGGTAAGTTAACCGTAGCTAATGCGGGTGTACTATCAAAATAAGCCGGGTTTTCAAACTCAGGTGTAATTGTGTATGTACCATCAAGGGTATAAAAAGGATAGTCACCTGAAATATTGGTATAAGTCACTCCGGTATCGGTACCGTCGTCAAGGATTACTTTAAAAAGTGGAAGTGGGTAATTATCGTTACCACAATTACCGTTGTTGTCAACGTCAAAAGAAATAGTACCTGTAATTGTATTGAAATTCCCAGCGGGAACAAAAGAACAGTAAGAGGTAAGCACTTGATCTGTATTGCCGTTTTGGTTTAAATAAGGCTGTATAACAGGGATGTCAAAATTATTAGCACAGATAAAGAGATTGTTTGAAAGGCTTGATATAAAATCAAATTGCATATCTCCGCCTCCAAAGTCATTCCCGTTTTTGATATTTAAGTAAGTAATCGGGTTTCCCGATACATCAAACAGAAGAGCATCTGGATTGTTTGATAAATCTACTTCGGTAAGGTTATTGTCAGCGCAATCTAAGACAATTAAATTAGTCAGACCCGTTACATCTATTTCAGAAAGATTATTGTCTGAGCAATCTAACATAGTTAAGTTAGCCAGACCGGTTACATCCAAATCGGTAATATTGTTTCCTTTACAGGACAATGATGTCAAATTAACTAAACCGGTTACATCCAAATTAGGAATGTTGTTGTTGTCATAGTGTAACCACATTAGATTTGTCAAACCGGTTATATCTAAATTAGTAAAATTGTTAGCATTACAATGAAGACTTGTTAGATTAGTCAAACCGGCTACATTCAAACTGACAAGGTTGTTGTGGCTGCAGTTTATAAACGTCAGATTGGACAACATACTCACATCCAAACTTGTAAGGCTGTTGCTATAACAGAGCAAATTTGTCAAGTTAGCAAATGATCCCACCCCTGTTAAATCCATAATATCCGGCGAAGAGCTTGAACCGCTGACATTTAACTCATAAACCGCCATAGCCTCGCTAACCTGTATTTGATTATCGCCGTTAGCGTCTATCTTCATATAGTTGCCGTTGATATTTTTGGCAATGTTGTTTCCAGTATTGGCTTGGAGGAGCCTGCTTTTAAAATTAGCGTCGGGTATGTTTACATTCTGAGCTTGTGTAAAGGCACAAACAAAAAAGAGGAGATAAAGTATTTTTTTCATTTCAAGAAGGTTGGTTATCTTTTGAGTTGATGTTTTTCAACGGCACAATATAAGATTTTTGGTCATATAACAAACACATAAAATCAATGTTGCTTGCGACGCATTTCTTTGTTATAGAAAGCGTTTGCGATTGGGTGAAACCAAGATAAGAGTAAGCAGTGTTCAGCAGCAGTGTTTGAAAGCTTGAACTTCTAACCACTGAACACAAATAGAAATCTTCATATTAAAAAAACAATGCTATTTTTGCAACAAACATTCCAATGATGCACAAACCACTTGTTTTACTATTTTTCCTTGTATGTTGCGGGAGTATGTTGTTTTCACAAGCCTTCACCCGCCAGGACACCTTACGCGGAAGCGTCACTCCTGAGCGGGCGTGGTGGGACCTCACCTTCTATCATCTCGATATTAAGGTTAAACCAAATGACAAATGGTTGGGTGGAAGTAATACCATCAGGTACACCGTGCTGGAACCCCATCAGGTGCTACAGGTAGACTTGCAGCCTCCCCTCACAATCGATAAAATCACCCAGGACGGAAAGAAACTCAAGGTTACCACCGAAGGTAATGCCCATTTCGTCACCCTGCAGAAGAAACAAAAGAAAGGCGCTACCGAAGAAGTGGTGGTGCATTACAGCGGCCACCCCGTTGAAGCTAAAAACGCTCCCTGGGATGGTGGCATCTCATGGAAAAAAGACAAGAACGGCAAGCACTTTGTGGCTTCCTCAAATCAGGGGATTGGTGCCAGTGTGTGGTGGCCCAACAAAGACCATATGTATGACGAGCCGGACAGTATGGCGATAAGTGTGCGGGTGCCAAGCCACCTCATCAACGTGTCCAACGGCCGCCTGAAAAAGACAGAAACCCACGAGGACGAAACCAAGACCTGGCACTGGTATGTGCAAAACCCCATAAACAACTATGGAGTGAACATCAACATCGCAGGCTATGTGCATTTTAGCGAAACCTATGAGGGTGAAGCCGGCACCCTGGATATGGATTACTGGGTCTTGTCATACAACCTCGACAAAGCAAGGGAACAGTTTAAGGATGCCCCGCGGTCTATAGAAGCTTTTGAGCACTGGTTTGGCCCCTACCCTTTTTATGAAGACAGTTTTAAGCTGGTGGAAGTACCCTATCTGGGGATGGAGCATCAGAGTTCGGTGACCTATGGTAACGAATACAAAAAGGGTTATCTGGGCAATGATATGTCCGGTACCGGCTGGGGGTTGAAGTTTGACTACATCATCATTCACGAAACCGGTCACGAGTGGTTTGCAAACAACATCACCTATCAGGAAATTGCCGATATGTGGGTGCACGAAAGCTTTACTACCTATTCTGAAGGCTTGTTTGTGGAGTATTTTTACGGCAAGAAAGCCGGCGCAGAATACATTACCGGCACCAAGCGCATCATACAGAACGACAAACCCATCATCGGGTTTTACAAGGTCAACAAACGTGGGTCAGGCGATATGTATTTCAAGGGTGCCAACATCCTGCACACCTTACGGCAACTGCTTGAGGACGATGAGAAGTGGCGGTCTATCCTTCGGGGGCTCAATAGAGACTTTCGCCACACCACTGTAACCGGAAAACAGGTGGAAGACTACCTGAGCGAAAAGACCGGTATCGACCTCAAAGAGTTCTTTAACCAGTACCTTCGCGATGCGCGCATCCCGATAGTTGAGTTTAAAATGAACAGCAATGTGCTTTCCTTTCGCTACAGCGATATCGTAGAAGGATTTGATATGCCCGTGCGGGTGATGGTCAATGATGAACTCACGTGGATATTCCCCAAAGCAACATGGACGGTAAAAACCTTTGAGGAGCCCATAAACACACTAAGTCTGGATGCCAATTTTCTTGTGGACGGGTATTTCGTTGAAGAATGATAAATACAAAAAATTTGAAAAAACTTCTACTTTTTACACTCCTTGCACTTATTGCAATTGCATGCAAACAAGCACCGGAAACCGATGCGAAAGGAACTATAGTAAACCATATGCGCAGCATGGACACTGCCTTGATGGAGCAAGACACGCTCAGATTGGCAACCCTGCTGCACGACGACCTCACCCTTGGCCATTCCAACGGCTGGATGGAAACCAAGCCGGGCCTGCTGGAGACCTTGGTTCAAGGCGGTGTGGTGTATAGGAGCATCCGCAGTGAGGGAAGTCCTGCATTCCATTACCAATCTGACAACCTCATCACCACCCGCAGGGATCTTGATGTGGAAGGGGTGGTCAATGAAACTCCGTTTAGCGTAAAACTGAATGTACTGGAAGTCTGGATTCTTGAAGACAGCAACTGGCAACTGTTCGCCCGACAAAGCGTAAACAGAAAAGAGTAAGTATCACCATAAAAAAAGACCCCAATCA
Source organism: Salibacteraceae bacterium (assembly GCA_040905305.1). Taxonomy (GTDB): domain Bacteria; phylum Bacteroidota; class Bacteroidia; order Flavobacteriales_G; family Salibacteraceae; genus SHAN690. The sequence goes on from JBBDRU010000029.1 coordinate 4,775, forward strand.
AGGGATCTTTTTAGTATATATGTTTTAAAGCAACCTATGCTTTGGGCATCACAACGGTATCAATAGTGTGTATCACTCCGTTAGAAGCATCAATATCTGCTGTTACTACTTTAGATGTTTTTCCATTGGCATCCTTGATTGTTACATTACCGTCTATTAAGGATAATGTGAGCTTATCTCCCTGAACAGTAACAACTTCGTAACTGTTGTTGTTTGATTCAATCGCCTCGATAACATCTGCTACCATAAATTCACCGGAAATAACGTGATAGGTCAATAGACTTCTTAGTTGTTCTTTGTTTTCAGGCTTCATCAGGTCGTCCCAGGTTGCTCTTGGCATTTTGTCAAAAGCTTGATTGGTAGGTCCAAATACTGTGTATGGACCTTCACTGCTTAAAGTTTCCGCCAATTCAGCTGACTGAATTACAGACGTCAATGTTGTAAAGCTTGCACTTCGCATAGCAATGGCTGCTATAGTATTGGCTTCATAATCTGCCTGCATTCTAGATTCTTCTTCCGCCTGCAAGGCAGCTTCTTCTTCCATTTTCATTTGTTCAGCCTGGGCAGCTTCTTCTGCTTCAGCTTCTTTCTTTTTAGAGTCATCACAGGATGCAAACAGTAATCCGATAACTGCTAATGACAATACAATTTTTCTTAGTTTCATAATGATGGTTTTTTAATTCCTACCAAAGGTACTTTTTAGAACTGTTAAAAAAATATAATAGAGATTAATCTTGTGTTAATTATGGAGTCACTTTTGCGCCGGATTTATGAATCCTTTTCCTCTTTCCTTTTTTCCAGTTCGTTTTCAGGAACCTCTTCATCAGGATACCCTTTTGCAACGATATTAAACTCAGACTTCTTTTCCCTGTCACGCGGGTTTCCTTTAGGACGTCCTTTCATTTTGTTAATAACTAAGATTACAATCAAAAGTACAAGCAACAAAAATAACCATACATACAACATCGCTCTTTATTTAAATTAGTTAACCTTCTAAATTTACGTAATCCTTGTAGCAATTCCTATAAACAGTATCATAAAATCCCTTTAAACCTTTGTTAAGCAAATAGTTCTGCTTTACTATAGATAAGCAAAGTGACTGGAAGGATCGTTCCTTTCGGCTATAGGGTTTAATTGGCAAAGAGTTTTTTATGGAATAGAATTTATCAGCTTGACAGCCTCTACCGCTTGCTTTACATCGTGCACCCGCAGTATGGAAGCTCCTTTTAGAACGGCAATGCTGTTGAGTGCCGTGGTGCCGTTTAAGGCTTCTGCCGGTGAAATATTCAAAGTTTTATAAATCATTCCTTTACGGGAAATACCTATCAGAAATGGCACATCCAGGTTTTTGAACAGCTCAAGCTTGCCCAGCAGTTCAAAGTTTTGGGGGATGGTTTTGGCGAAACCAAAACCGGGGTCAGTGATAATATCATTGATACCGGCTTTGCGGGCGACAGCAATGCGTTCAGAAAAGTAGCGGAGTATATCAAGGGTCACATCCTCATAATCCGTAAGGGTTTTCATGGTTTGCGGGGTGCCGCGCATATGCATCATAATATAAGGCACCTGCAGGTCTGCAACGGTGGGTATCATATTCTCATCCAAAAGCCCGGCGGAGATATCGTTGACCAAGGCTGCCCCGGCATTGACACTTTCACGGGCTACATTGCTGCGGAAGGTATCTACAGAAAGCAACGCATCAGGGAATTTGTTTATGATTAGCCGGATAGCCGGAAGGACGCGTCGTAGTTCTTCACTTTCGGGTACATCTGAAGCGCCGGGGCGTGAACTGTAGCCGCCCACATCGAGAAAGGTTGCTCCCTCACTGAGCATTGTTTCAGCTTGGGTTAAAATGGCGGCATCTGTCTTGAGTTTTGAGCCGTCGTAAAAAGAATCGGGTGTGATGTTGAGAATACCCATCACTTTCGGGGTGGTAAAGTCAATTAAAGTGCCTTTGCAGTTGATGGATTTCATTCAATAAAATTATCAAACAAAGATAGGTCTTTCTCGACTTTTTTTTAGGACTTCCCGATTGAAAGTGTATTTTTGTAAGACAAGCTTTTAAGCCACCTTTTGAATATCATTATGGCAAACACCGAAAAACAATATGACGAAGTCATTGCTACCTGCAGGGCTTTGTTTATCAATAAAATGAAAGATTATGGCAGTGCGTGGCGCATATTGCGGCTGCCTTCCCTTACCGACCAGGTTTTTATCAAGGCGCAACGCATTCGCAGTTTGCAACAAAATGCCGAGCGCAAAGTGGATGAAGATGAGCGCAGTGAGTTTATAGGCATCATCAACTACAGTGTGATGGCACTCATACAGCTCGAAAAAGGCATCGTGGAACAACCCGATTTAAACCTTGAAGAAGCCACTGCCTTGTATGATGAGAAAATAACAGAGACAAAAGCGTTGATGCTCAACAAAAACCACGACTATGGTGAGGCCTGGAGGGATATGCGTGTGAGTTCGCTGACAGATTTGATCATCCAGAAGCTCTTACGTGTCAAGCAGATTGAAGACAATCAAGGAAAAACATTGGTGAGTGAAGGTATTGATGCCAATTATCAAGATATGATTAATTATGCGGTATTTGCGCTCATCCATCTAAATGAACATAATAAATAACCGCAATGCACGCAATGAAGACGCAATGAACGCAGGGAAACAGAATATTTTCTAAGCGAACTTTGCGTAAAACTTAGCGTCCTTTGCGTTAAAAAAGAATTCTATGAAAATACTCGTTTTAATTTCCCGTATCCTCGTTGGAGGCTTGTTTATTTTTTCCGGACTAATAAAGTTGAACGACCCGATGGGTTTTGCATTCAAGCTGGAAGACTATTTTGCTCCTGATGTATTAAACCTGGGGTTTCTGGTTCCCTATGCTTTGACGCTGGCAGTGATTATTGTGATTTTTGAAGTGCTGGTGGGGGTTATGGTCATTATTGGATTTGCGCGCAAGTTTACGGTTTGGAGTTTGCTGCTCATGATTATCTTTTTTACGTTCCTGACTTTCTATTCGGCATATTTTAATAAAGTAACCGATTGCGGTTGCTTTGGTGATGCCATTCCACTAACCCCCTGGGAATCGTTTATAAAAGATATCATCCTTCTGGTGTTTATCGTCATCCTTTTTGTGGGTCAAAAATACATTACCCCGCTTTTCGCGAAAGCGTCTTTAAAATATATCCTTTTGGCAACTCTCTTGTTTTGTGTCATTATCGTATATCAGGTTTTGAATCACTTGCCTTATATTGATTTCAGGGCCTATAAAGTGGACAGCAATATACAGGAGTCGATGACCATCCCGCCGGATGCCCCCAAAGCCATTTATGAATATCGCTGGAAGTTTGATGTAAATGGTACAGAGAAAATTGTCACGACCAATGGTTCTTATCCTTCGGTTGACGGCGAATTCATCGATGTGGAAACCGAACTCGTCCAGGAAGGTTACCTGCCACCCATCCTTGATTTCACTATAGAAACCAATGAGGAAGTAGTTACCGATGAAATTTTAAGCATTGAAAAACTCGTTATGGTTGTAGTTTACAATGTGGAACGTTCTAATAAGGACGGGTTTGAAAACATCAAAAAAGTCGCTGACGAGGCGCGTAAAAAAGGCTACACTGTTGTGGGGGTTTCGGCATCTATTGGGGAAACCATTGATCTCTTAAAAGCTGAACACAATTTAGATTTTGACTTCTACTTCTGTGACCAGACGGTATTGAAGACCATTGTGCGAAGCAATCCGGGTATTTTGAAGCTCAACAAAGGTACCATTGAGCAAAAGTTGCACTGGAATGACGCAGATGACCTGAAACTGTAACACAGCTTGATACGATACATTTCATATAAAATATTTTATGCTCTCCTCACCCTTTTTGGAGTTATAACTGTGATTTTCTTTTTGTTTACCATCCTCCCCGGAGATCCGGCACGTATGATGCTGGGGCAAAATGAAAGTCCCGAACAAATCGAAACCGTTAAAAAAAAATATGGTTTTGATAAGCCCATAGGAATCCAGTATTTGTATTATTTAAATGATCTGTCCCCATTGTCTTTTCACAGTGGGAATCAGCATGATTACACTTTTCTCTCTGAAGGAAAATACAGTGCCACTCCCCTGTTTTCATTAGGAAATACCACCGTAGTCATTAAAGTACCCTATTTCAGGGAGTCTTTTCAAAAAAGTGGCAAGGAAGTGACTGCCGTGATCGGTGAAACCTTGCCCAATACTTTTGTGCTGGCGGTTTCGGCCATCAGTATTGCTTTGCTGATTGGTATTTTTTTCGGGATTGTTTCCGCTTTGGTCAAGGACAGCTGGCTGGACAAAACCATTCAGATATTCAGTACACTGGGCATGAGTGTGCCCTCTTTTTTCAGTGCCATTCTGTTTGCCTGGTTTTTTGGGTATGTGCTGCATCAATACACAAACCTCAATATGACAGGCAGTTTGTATGAAGTAGATGATTTTGGCGAAGGCAAACATATCCAGTGGAAAAACCTGATATTACCGGCCGTTGTTCTGGGCATCAGGCCCCTGGCGGTTGTGATCCAGCTCATGCGTAACTCCCTGCTGGAGGTTTTCAATCAGGATTATATACGCACAGCAAGAGCCAAAGGTTTAAACACCTACCAAATAATACGTAAACACGCTTTAAAGAATTCGTTGAACCCGGTAGTAACAGCCATTTCAGGGTGGTTTGCATCGATGCTTGCCGGTGCTGTTTTTGTGGAATATATTTTTGGATGGAATGGTTTGGGAAAAGAGATAGTAGATTCGCTAAACACACTGGACTTGCCGGTTATTATGGGTGCCGTTATTGTGATTGCCACCATGTTTATACTTATTAATATCTTTGTGGATATTATTTACGGGTTTCTCGATCCTAAGATCAGAGCTTAATAAAATCTAAAAAATACCGTTTTCACGGAAACTACTATGAGAAAAAAAATAATAGCAGGCAACTGGAAAATGTACAAGGATCTAGCTGAATCCAACGATTTCTTTACATTTTTCATCGAAAATATGCAAGACACCGATGCCGAAATCATAATCGCACCCTCTTTTACCAACCTCTGGCATGCTTTTGATGCCACACGTGATTACCCTATTGAAATCATCGCGCAGAACATGCACGAATCTGAAGACGGTGCCTATACCGGTGAGATTTCTGCCCAAATGCTGAAAAGCGTAGGAATCAATCGTGTTATACTTGGGCATAGTGAACGCAGGGAATACTTTGGTGAAACCGATATGATCCTTAACGATAAAGTACGCACTGCCCTTGCCAATGACATGAAAATCATTTTTTGCATCGGTGAGAAAATTGAAGACCGAAAGGAAGAAAATCATTTCAAAATTGTGGAAAGCCAGTTGCGCAACGGCTTGTTTCACCTGAATGAAAAGAAGTGGAAATCAGTGGTTATTGCCTATGAACCCGTTTGGGCCATCGGCACCGGTGAAACTGCCAGTCCCGAACAAGCACAGGAGATGCACCAATTTATCAGGAAAACCATCGCCGGCAAATACAGCAACCAGGTAGCTGATGCCGTTTCCATTCTCTATGGTGGCAGTGTCAAGCCTGATAATGCAAAGTCATTGTTTTCGCAACCCGATATAGACGGCGGTTTGGTGGGAGGTGCTTCCCTTCAGGTGGAATCATTTATCGATATTATCAATGCCCTGTAATGGAAAATATTTATTTTGAATTTGACTTTAAAGTAAGTCCCACAGCACCTTGGACCGATATTCTCATTGCTGAGCTCGGGCAGGTTGATTTTGAAAGTTTTGTCGAAACCGAAACAGGCGTGACCGCATACATTCAACAAAAGGACTGGAAAGAAGGCCTGTTGGAAACTGTTGAGCTTCTAAAGTCAGATAAAGTAACCATCAGCTATACCCAAAAAGAAATAAAGCAGGTCAACTGGAACGAGGAGTGGGAAAAAAACTTTGAGCCCATACTGGTAGATGGCAAATGTTCTGTAAGAGCCCCCTTCCACCAAAAGCCCGAAGTGGACTATGACATTGTCATTGAACCCAAAATGTCCTTTGGCACCGGCCATCACGAGACGACTCATATGATGATTCAACACATCCTCAATAATAAATGGAACGGCAAAAAAGTATTGGATATGGGTTGCGGAACCGCCGTCCTAGCCATTTTAGCCGAAATGAAAGGTGCGCGGCCCATTGACGCCATTGATATTGACAACTGGTGTTATTTAAATTCGACAGAAAATGCTGCACGCAACAACTGCAAGCACCTCACTGTCTATGAAGGGGATGCCTCTTTGTTAAAGGGAAAAAGCTATGATACCATCATTGCCAACATCAACCGAAACATCCTGCTCAACGACATGGCAACTTATGCCGGTTGCCTGAACCCCGGTAGCGAACTTTACCTCAGCGGTTTTTATACCGAAGACCTGGAAATTATCACAACCGAATGCAATAAACACAATTTGCAATTCGTTGAAAACCTGGAACGCAACAATTGGGTTGCGGCAAAATTCATTAAGGGTTAAAAAATATGTATTTTTGCAAGGTGAGTACGAAAGAAAAAATACAGGAAGAAAGTGATGTTCTTACTGACGAGCAGAAGAACAATGAGATTGTTTTGTTCAATGACGAGGTCAATACTTTTGACCATGTTATTGAAACACTGGTCTATGCATGTGAGCACACGCCCATTCAGGCAGAGCAATGTGCGTGGATTGTGCATTACAAAGGAAAATGCACCGTAAAGACCGGGTCATATGAAGAACTGGAGCCTCGTTGCAGCCTCTTATTGGATGCCGGTTTGAGTGCCGAAATTGTATAAATTATCTTTGATCAAAGTAAAATAAAAAGTATATTTGCATCCGCTTTCAAAACAAGCTTGTTCTTTCAGAGGACACGCCCTCAAAAAGGCCTCGTGGCGCAACTGAATAGCGCATCTGATTACGGCTCAGAAGGTTACAGGTTTGAATCCTGTCGAGGTCACAGAATACTTACGAAGTAGTTGCATAGTGGTTGGCAA
>JBBDRU010000030.1:0-1931 GCA_040905305.1 Salibacteraceae bacterium
TGAGAGTTTAGGCTCGCTGCGCGAGTTGTTTAGACTTGCTTCGCAAGTTTGTTTAGGGTTCACTTCGTGAACAGTTTAGGCGCTTGTTGTACAAGCTGTTTATTTGTTTAGGGGTTTAATGTTTAGAAGTTTATTCATTTGATGTGCGGGGTGTTTAGGCTCGCTACGCGAGTTGTTTAGACTTGCTATGCAAGTTTGTTTAGGGTTCACTGTGTGAACTGTTTAGATTAATCATTTTCATCACAAATTTGTTTATAAGCTTATGTTTACTGAATGGAATCCTAAACCTCTAAACAGCATGCGCAGCATGCCTAAACCCCTAAACAGCTCGCGCAGCGAGCCTAAACTCCCAATTACAATCCAAAATAGTAACAAATGAAACAATACAGTTTCGAAAAACTCGATGTTTGGAAGCTTGCAAAGGATTTTACAATTAAAATATATAAGGTTACTCAGCATTTTCCTGAAATTGAGAAATTTGGACTGGTTAGTCAATTGAGAAGAGCTGCAGTTTCAGTAAGTTCCAACATTTCTGAGGGATCTTCCAGAAAAGGCAAAAAGGATCAGGCAAATTTTTATGTCTACGCTTATAGTTCATCCATTGAGATTATAAATCAATTAATCATTTCCAAAGAGTTAGGCTTTATTGATGATGAAACTTACACAGAACTTAGAAGTGACCTCGAATTAATTACCACAAAACTAAACCGCCTCCACAAATCTAGAACTCAACATTCAAACGAATAAACAAGCTTGCGTAGCAAGCCTAAACCCCTAAACAGCGAGCGCAGCGAGCGCATAAACATCACGCATGGAATTTATCGACTTAAAAACCCAATATCTTACATACCAAAAAGAAATCGACGCACGCATGAAAGCTGTTCTGGATCATGGTCAATTTATTATGGGCCCAGAAATAGAGGAGATGGAGTCCAAGTTGGCAGACTTTGTTGGAGTCAAACACTGCATTTCTGTTTCAAGCGGAACCCATAGTTTGGAAATTGCACTCAGAGCGCTCAAGATTGGCCCGGGCGATGAAGTGATAACCGTCCCATTTTCCTGGATCAGCTCTGCTGAGGTGATACCGCTTGTAGGGGCAAAACCGGTTTTTGTGGATGTTGAAAGGGATTCATTCAATATGAACCCGGGTTTATTGGAATCGGCAATCACCAAAAACACAAAGGCTATTATGCCGGTGAGCCTGTTTGGGCAAATGCCAAACCTTGAAGCCATACAGGCTATCGCCGATAAACATGGAATACCGGTCATCGAAGATGCAGCACAAAGTTTTGGAGCTACCCGAAATGGGTTGAAAAGCTGCGGTGCTACACTTATTGGCAGTACTTCGTTCTTTCCTGCAAAACCGCTGGGATGTTATGGGGATGGAGGAGCTCTTTTCACCGATGATGATGAACTGGCAACCGCTATGAAAGCAATCCGTACGCATGGCGGAGTGCAACGTCACCATCACACACTCGTTGGCACGAATGGACGGTTTGATACCCTCCAGGCAGCCGTGATTCTTGGAAAACTACCCCATTTTGAGAATGAAATTAAAGCAAGGGCAACGGCCGGTGACCGATATAACGAGTTACTCAAAGCGGTATGCAAAGTACCTCTAACTGTTGAAGGCAACACTCATGTTTATGCACAGTACACTCTGAGAATAGATTCCAAAAAAAGAGACAACGTGGTTGAAGAATTAAAAAAAGAAAGTATTCCGGTTGCCGTGTACTACCCAACTTGTTTTCACGAGCAACCTGTTTTTGACTATCTTGGATATCAATGGGGAGACTTCCCGGAATCAGAAAAAGCGTCCCGGGAAGTGTTTAGTCTGCCGATGCATCCATTTTTAAATGAAGAAGAGCAACATTTGATTGCTGACAGGCTTACCTTTGTACTAGAAAAGAATAGCTGATTAAATTCCAAAA
>JBBDRU010000031.1:0-11690 GCA_040905305.1 Salibacteraceae bacterium
ACCAAAAGATAAAGAGGTACAAGCAGTAATTCCCATATTTCTATTGTAGTACTGTACATTTGCCCGTTTTCCCAGCGGGGATATAAATATATTCGATGTTAAAAATTCAGATGGCTATAGTATGAAGATTTTAGTTACCGGAGGAGCAGGTTATATCGGTTCTCATACAATTATTGACATTTTGGAAAATACCGATCACGAAGTTGTTTCGATTGACAATTTCTTCAATTCTGATACAGCCACTTTTGATCGAATAGAGCAGATTACGGGAAAACGAGTTAAAAACTACGATATTGACCTTACCAAGTATAATTCATTAAAAACTTCATTTTTTGAAAAAGAAGGAAAAATTGATGGCATCATTCATTTTGCAGCTTTGAAAGCTGTGGGTGAATCAGTTGAAAAACCCGTAATGTACTATCAAAACAACCTTAATGGATTGGTCAACCTTCTTAAATGTGTACAGAAATATGATATTAATTCATTCATATTTTCATCTTCATGCACGGTTTATGGAAATGCTAAAGTGCAACCGGTTACAGAGGAAACACCTACTCAAACTCCAGAATCACCTTATGGCTATACCAAATTGGTAGGAGAGAAGATATTATCAGATTTCGCCTATTCCAAAAAAGGTTTTCAAGGACTTTCTCTTCGTTATTTTAATCCGGTTGGTGCTCACATATCTGGTCTCAACGGTGAGTTGCCAAAAGGGAGACCAAACAACCTGGTTCCGGTGGTTACACAATTTGCCAGTGGTTGGCTTGACGAATTAGTTATCCATGGAAATGACTATAACACAAAAGACGGCACCGCCATTAGGGATTATATACATGTTTCAGATATTGCCCATGCTCATGTGCTTGCATTGGAATACTTAGACCAAAATGAAACCTCGATGAATTATGATGTTTTCAACCTTGGATCAGGAGTAGGGGTGAGCGTCTTAGAAGTAATAAAATCTTTTATGCAGCAAACCGGTATAGCACTTAGTTATAAGCTTGGACCGAGAAGAGCGGGGGATGTAGAGAAAATCTTTGCCAATAACGAAAAAGCTGTATCTAAACTCCATTGGAAACCCGTTTACACCATTGATGATGCCATGAATTCAGCCTGGAAGTGGCAACAACATTTGAATAAAATTAGGCGTGGTGATAAGGTTCACCTTTGATGATGCTGAATGCCCGGTATAGTTGTTCGGCTAAAATCAACCGCACCATTTGATGGTTAAATGTAAGTTTAGATAAGGATATTTTTCCACGTGCTCTTTCCTCAATGCTTTTTGAAAAACCGTAGGCTCCGCCAATAACCAGCACCAAGTCGTTTTGCTCATAAAGTTGATGATGTTCAATCCAGTGCGCGAGTTGCTCTGAAGTTTTTTGTTTTCCTTTATCATCTAAAAGAAACAATATATCATTAGGATGAATAGCCTTGAGAAGCAAGGCTCCTTCTTTCTCTTTCAGAAGGTCTTGATTTTTACGCTCGATGTTTTTGTAGTCGGGCAGCTCTTCCCAACTCAATTTAGTATAGTGCTTCAAACGATTCAGATATTCATCTAATCCTTCTTTTACAAAGGCTATATTCGTTTTTCCGATGGAAATAATTCTGATCTTCATTTGATCGGTATCTTTGAATTGAACTCAACAAACCTAAATACTATGCGATTGTTAATCACCATCATCTTTGCCTTTGGACTTTCGAACGGGCTCCTGAGTCAGGATTTTGCGAATGTAAAGGATGCTTTTTCTAAGGGAAATGCTTCAGATTTAGGTCGAGCGCTATCTAATTCGATAGAATACACCTCACAGGGAAAAACGAATACCATTAGTAAAAGCGATGCTGAGAATCGATTGCGATCGTTTTTTATGGATCATGAAGTGCGGGATTTTGAGTCTATGCATAAGGGCGTTTCACAAAGTGATGTGCATTATATGATTGGACAGTTGCACACATCAAAAGGAGCTTTTAGGGTTACTATATACATGCATAAAGACATCTCTGACTACGTAATTCAAAGTATTGAAATTGAAAAGGATTAGTCATAATTTGCACTTCTCGATAGATGATTTTGTTGAACGAGCGCTCGATGAGGATATTAAAGACGGAGACCATTCTACCTTAGCTTGTATTCCCGAATCTGAAATAGGTTCAGCCACGTTGTTGGTAAAAGAAAACGGTGTTTTGGCAGGTATGGATGTGGCTGAGAGAGTATTTAGCAAATTCGATCCTTCGCTTGAAATAGAAAGACTTATTAAGGATGCATGCCGAATCGAAGTGGGCGACAAGGTACTTAGGGTGCATGGCAAAGTGCGTAGCATTTTATCAACAGAGCGGCTTGTGCTGAATATTATGCAGCGCATGAGTGGCATTGCAACAACAACGGCTAGTTACGTAAAGGAAATAAGCCATACCAACGCCAAAATTCTTGACACCCGAAAAACAACACCAGGGATGAGGTGGTTTGAGAAAGAAGCTGTGAAAATTGGAGGTGGTGAAAACCACCGTTTTGGGCTATTCGACATGATTATGCTAAAAGATAATCATGTAGATGCAGCAGGATCTATAGAGAACGCATTGAATAGAGCGCATGATTACCTCACTTATAAAAATCTTGATTTAAAAATTGAGTTGGAAGTAAGAAACTTTGATGAAATTGAAAAAGCGCTTGAACATGGTGGTTTAGACCGCATAATGCTCGATAATTTTTCGGTTGAACATACCTATAAGGCGGTAAGTTTGATAAATGGGCGTTTTGAAGTGGAGTCTTCCGGAGGCATCACTCTGACAACCATTAAGGATTACGCTGAGACAGGAGTTGACTACATTTCAGTTGGTGCATTGACTCATTCCGTCAAGTCACTCGACCTAAGCCTTAAAATTGATGCTTGATGAATAAAACATTGTTTTTTTTAGTCTTTGCGAGTTTGACTGTGTTGAGCAGTTCACTGTTCTCACAGTCATACGATGCACTTCAAAAACCCAACACTTATCAGTCTGATGATAATCCACATTATTGGAAAAACAAGAAACCTCACGCTGCTTATTGGCAGCAAGATGTTTACTATGACATTAAGGCTAACCTCGATGACCAGCAAGATTTTATTTCAGGAGTCCTGGAATTGACCTACACCAACAACAGTCCCGATACTTTGGACTATCTCGTTTTTCATTTGTATCAAAATGCATTTGATTCGGGCTCCTATGCTAGTGAATACCACAACCGAAAGCCTAGAAAGAAAGACAAACCCTTTCAGAGTATATCCATAAAAAACATGACTGTTAATGGTATTGACGTGAAGTTGGAACAAGATAATACAATTCTCTTTGTATCGCTTCCATCTCCATTGAGACCAGGAGAATACACGAGAATTGAGTGTGAATTTAAAACTCAATTTGGACCAATTCATGGACGAATGAAAATGTACAATTCTTGGGGCTATAAACACTACAATGTTGTGCATTGGTATCCGCGCATATCTGTTTACGATCATAAATTTGGCTGGACGACTGATCAACATCTGGGACATGAATTCTATGGAGATTTTGGTGCATTTGATGTTGAGTTAACCCTGCCTGAGCATTATATTCTTGATGGTACCGGGTTCTTGACCAATCGTAATGAAGTGCTGCCTGATGAATTGAGAGAGAAACTTGATATCAAGAATTTCTCTGAAAAACCCTGGAATGATCCGCCTTCAGAGATAATACCAAAAAGCTCGGCCACAAAAACCTGGCGTTTTCATGCTGAGAATGTACATGATTTTGCATGGACGGCCGACCCAACCTACCGAATCGGAGAGGCAAAGGTGGTGCTTGAAAGCGGACATGAAGTAACATGCTATGCTTTAGCACAGGAATCTCATGCAGCGGGATGGCAAAATGCAGCGGATTATGCGACCAAGGTGATAGATGTTTTTTCGCGTGATTTTGGGGAGTATGCTTATCACAAAATGATCTTAGCTGATGCACGAGATGGGATGGAATATCCTATGCTTACCCTTGATGGTGGAAGGGATCCCGGATATCGTGGTTTATTGGCACACGAAATCGGACATAACTGGTTTTTTGGAATGGTTGGAAACAACGAAACTTATCGTGCTTCGCTGGATGAGGGTTTTACTCAATTTCTTACAGCATGGGCGCTCACAGAATTGGAAGGAGATACTGTTCAAATGGGAAACTCAGTATTAGGGATTAAGAAACCATTTCAAGAACAGCGCCTTCAAAGAGATCTAGCGGTTTATGATGGATATTATTTTTCCAGTATTATTAGGGATGATAGCCCAAACCTAAATACACATTCAGATCAATTCGATAAAAGAAGTCAATATGGGCAGGTTTACTATAAGACTGCTACTATGCTATACAACCTGCAATATGTTTTAGGGGATAAGCTTTTTCAAAATGCAATGCAGCATTATTTTAATCAATGGAGTTTTTGCCATCCATACTTCAATGATTTTAGAACCTCTATCATCCAATTCACAAAGGTTGATTTAAACTGGTTTTTTGATCAATGGTTAGAAAGTGATGCTTCAATTGATTATAAAGTGGATTATTTGAGAAAAAAGAAGAATGGAAGGTATGAATTGAGTCTGTCTAGAAGAGGTATGCAAATGCCGATTGATTTTTCACTAATAGACAAAAAGGGCGAGGAGCACAAGTATCACATACCTAATTCTTATTTTGTAAAGGATACTGAGGCAAATGTTTTACCAAAGTGGTATGGTTGGGGAGATTTTAATTCAAACTATAAGGTGGAGTTAGATTTTGAGGGTGAAGTGGATCAACTGAAAATCGACCCTTCCGAGCGGCTTGCTGATGTTTATCAATTAGATAATCATCTGAAAACGCCTGTTCGCGTTGAGTTGAATGACTTTCAATGGACCCGACCCGACCAAGCCTATGAACTGGAGTGGAATCCCACGATTTGGTACAATGGTGTTGATGGTTTGAAAGGTGGATTGCATGTCAAAGGAGATTACGCATCCGTGTATCATAAGCTGGATGCCATAATTTGGTTCAATTCAGCTTTGGGGAATCAGGTGCCCGCATTTGATGAAAAGGATGGAAGTGCGCTTCATCGGTTTAATTATGTTTTATCTTACAGCGATCCATTGCGCAAAGTTGGTCGAGATTTGTCTTATAAGTATGAATCTCGGTGGTTAGAAGGCCTATTTGCTAATGATTTTCACATCACAAAGGGGCTTCCAAATGACAAATCTGCCATTTCAGTTTCTATATCAGGCCTGTACCGACCCGATGATTTCTCTCTTGATTATTTACTCTATCCGGATGAATGGAAAAGTGATCAATGGAATAACTTTTCCCAGGTAAAGTTTAGTCATTTTTACCGCTATGCTAAGCAGAGTAGTGGAAAGATCAATGCAGAAATGCGAAGTCCTTTCCTTTTTTCCGACTATCAATATGGCTTCTTGAACTTGGAAGTTGTAAACGATAATCATATCGGGTTTTTGAATTGGCGTACGAGGCTTTTTGCACAGTATGGTGTTGGAGCAAATTGGGCTCCTGAATCACAGTTATATGCAGCAGGTGCTAATCCTGAACAACTCATGACCAATGCCATATCCAGGTCCGTTGGATTGATTCCCGGGTCGATGTATGGAATGGGAATAGGTACGGGCAATTTTCAGGCTGGGGGTGGATTGAACCTCAGAGGTTACAACAACTATTTAATGCCCGAACTAAATGCGGACAGTTTGTTGCGATTCGGAAACATAGGTCAAAGTGGTTTAGCCTTTAGCACGGAGATTGAATTCGATGATGCTTTGAGCATCCTGCCCAAGTATAAGCGACTAGTGGAATTGAAAACTTACTGCTTTGCTGATGTAGGCATTATTAATATCAATCGCGTAAATGAAAATATGGTATGGTCTAACATTCGTGCTGATGCGGGAATTGGAACCGCTCTTGAAATTAAGCGCTGGGGTAAGTTGTCAGATTTTAAACCAGTTACAATTCGGTTTGATATGCCGTTGTTTTTGAATCGTCCTCCCGCTGGAGAAGAATTTGTTGCCTTTAGGTGGTTAATCGGACTTCAACGATCATTCTAGCTCCAAAAAGCAATTGCTTCACCAGTGCTCTGGCGTTCTTTTATCAAAAATGCCTGCTCGTTTTCATCTATCCCGATGATTTTCGGTACTCTCCGACTACAATGCTTAGACCAGAGCGCGATACTGTTGGCTCCTGCGTCAAGTACAATAATATAATCTCCCTCAGCGGCCTCAGGAAGATTAATGGAGCGTGCAATATAATCTCCCCCAAAACATAACGGACCGGCAACATCAGAGTTTATTTGATTGGTTTGCTGTTTTTTAGTCGAATAAACCAACATGCGGTGTGGCCATTTATCGACTTCGTAACTTTCCCTCAGAAACATGTCAGCGCCTAAATGCTGAATGATGGTTTGATGGTTTGGGAGGGATTTAACGTCATGAATTCTGGAAATACTCAACCCGCAATTTGCGTGGTAGTATCGGCCAAATTCTGTATATACCTCTATGGAGCCATCAAAAAGTTTAGGGCATTCGGCTTGTAGTTGCTCAGCATAATCATTGATTGCTGGTACGCTTTCAAATCCATAATTAACCGGGTAACCGCCACCAATATCAAAATAGGATAAATGTTTCCACCCAATGTCATCAGCTAACTGATAGACTTTCTTTATGGCCCTTACCGTTTCTTGAATCGCAGTATTCTGTGAACTTGCATGGATATGAATACCAATGGGGCGTTTGCTTTTGCGAATGACTTTTTTAATGTTTCGTTCATTAGAAATGGGCTCTCCAAATTTTGAATAAACACCACTCACATTCATACTTGTTAAGGCCGAAGAAGATATTTGAGGATTAATTCGTAACCCGATTTGGATGTTTTTCTTTTCTGAATAAATGTCAGCATCCATGAGGCGCTGAATCTCTAAAAGTCCATTGGCATTGATGATCAAATTCGAGTTGAGCGCGGAAACATGGTTTAATTCGCTTTGTGTTTTTACGGGAGAATCCCACACTATGAAGTCGTTTCTGCTTTGAATGGCCAATGCCACTTCCTCATACGATGCAGCTTCCAGTCCAAAACCCTTTGATGAAACATGACTGAGAATGGCCAATAGCGGATTTGATTTAATGGCTACTGCATGTTTCCAATATTGTGGGAATGCCGTCTTTACAGCGTTTAATTTATGATTTAGTGCGTGTAATGAATACACCAAAAGGGCAGTATCTTCTTCTTTGGTGGAGGGATGTGCTAATGCACAATTGGCAATTTTTATAGCTTCTTCCTTGCTATAGAACCCATCATCCAAAAAGCTCATGAGTGATTTCTTCTAGGGTATCAATAAGCTTGAAGTCATCTGTAAGATCAACTTCACAATTTATTAGCGCGCGAACGTTGTTTGATCCAAGCGCTAACCTCAAAAAACTGTGTGTTTCATAAGCGACTGGTTGACCAATAGAAATGCGATCGTACTTTGGAAAGTATCGATGCCCGTGCAGGCACAGATGCTCATAGATCAACTTTAATTGGTCATGCGTGAGGTTATGTCCATTTCGTGAAATCAAAAAAGATACAATAGATCGATTGGTTACCTCCTGATCTACCATGATTGAAAACATTTCTTTATGTTCGAGGTATTCTTTAACCTGCTTATTCCAGGTACTTATAGCGTAGTTTATTTCGCGCTCACTGTAATTGGTCAAAAGTTCTGATTCACATATGGCCGCTTCCCATCTTAATGTCAGCCCATAGTTTTCATGTGCCTTGAAGTTATTTCTCAATTTCTTGTATGATGGTGGAATGTCAAATTTGGAGTAAATACTATCATAACCATCAGTGATCGATTTGTTTACTTCTGCATTGACAATGTCATCTGCATAGTTCTCAGGAACCAAAAGCGCCCCGCAAAACGGTGGGCTTTGATAGAACTTTGACCCCGTAATCATCAACAAACAATTAAGGGAGAGTAGGTCGTTGAACAGCTTTGGTGTTGCCCGCATTTGGCACAGGTCAACCACCCAGGTTACGTCTTTAGGACCATCTTCAATGATCGACATATTGTCTTCAATGCCACTTTTACTTCCGATTACAAGGTTTACGATTATTTGGTGGGTACTACGGTGTTTTTCAATCGCCTCGTAAATTGCTTTTTTATGGTTGTTGATCGATCCGTTTTTATCTCGAGCAGGAAATAGTATATGGTCAATTTTTGAAGGCTTTAGTGGGAGACCTTTTTCTACTTTCTCTTTGATTTGAGTTTTTTCAGAGAAATACCTACCAGTATTGGCCAGAATCGATCCTGTTCCTAGTTCTTCAGGACAGGTAGTTAAACTTAAAATAGGCTTATCAGGGTTTTTTATTTGTGCAAACATCAGTGGGAAGTAGCACAAATCACTCCCTGATGGTGCAAAGAAAATATTGAAATCATCCGTGTATGAGTCTTGCAGTAGAGCTTTAATTCTAAACCGTTGCTTTATGCGAACATCCTCAACGCTGATATCTTCATTGATAAGCTGTTTGAAAATGGTGGTAACCTTGGTTCTTACATCTTCTGAAAGTGGCGAACATGTGCAACTCCCGCGGTTTAGGTGACCAACAGAAGACAGCGGATTTACATAGTATTTGTTGAGCCCATTTGCTTTTAGTTCTATGCGTTCATCTCCCCCTTGTGTGATTACATCATTGATTGTCAGCTTATAGGTCATGCTTGAAGTCTTCGATTATACTTGTTTTTTGATTCGGTAAAGCATCAGCCAAGGTAAAGGTTACCAGGACAACCGATACAAATAATAGTGCATTTCTACAAGGCCTCTTTATCATTTTATCCGATTAAGAATTTGTTCTTCTATCAATTCATTGAAATCTGATGACCAATTGCTTTTATAAATAATCACAACATAAAACCCCGTGAGTATAATTGATCTTGCAATACTGTCAATTACCAGGTGATCTAAATGTGGTAGCGCGAAATCAATAAAATATATTGATGTGAGAAGAACTACTATCCATAAAAAAGACATGGAGAACGGTTCCAACTTGTACTTTGTTTTTAGAAAGAGATACTTTGCCATATTACTCATGAACATTGTTAGAAAGGTTCCATACGCGGCACCAATCATTCCGAAAATGGAAATAAAGAGGTAACTCAAGCCTAGTAAGGCTGCAAAGCTGAGGGTGTTTACTATCATATTTACACGATAGTCGCGTGAAGAAGAAATAATAGATGACCCTATTCCTGAAGCCGTCTGGACGATTTTTGAAAGCGCTAGAATAACAATAACTGGTTCGGCTGCGGCATAGCTTTCAGGTATAAGGGATAGGAACAACGGGGTGTTTATCGCTACCAGGAGAAAGAGGACACCTCCTGTAATTAAATTGTTAAACGCAGATTTTTTATAAACACGTTCAATCCTTCCAGTATCGTTTGTACTCCAGGCTTCTGCCACAACACTTGTTGCCACACGAACCAATGATCTTGACGGAACACCTATAACCCTGCCAATTGCAGAAGCTACACTGTATATGGCAGTAGCCTCTAACCCAACGAATGTTCCTACCAAAAGCACATCGCTATTATTTGCCAATAGGGATGTCGTTGAAAACATCGATATTCCACCATATTTAAAAATGTCTTTTAAAAATGGTTTTTTTATTGGTTTAAAATTGAAATTAAATTTAATATCAGAGTGTTTCCCAACAGCTATATACATAATAATCACGTATGCACCTTGAGTTAATACATAAAGCCACAGAAATTGATCTAAACTAAGCAGTTCAAAGTAAAATAGTAAGACGCTACACAATTGTAGAATTCTTAGAACAACTTCTTTATAGGTGGCTGTCAACACTGATTTCATAATTGCCCGACTGTAACTGTCAAGCAGAATAGACAAAATCCCGAACACCAAAAGGGGAAATAGCAAGTAATAATAATCAGCAAAGAGCTCCGCCTTTTCAGTATAAAACGCTTTTACGCTTGCTCTAAACGTGAATAAAATGAGACTACTGATAAGGATGAAGCCAACCGATAGAGTAAACGCAAAGCTGAAAAATGTTCGCGTATCAAACGCTTTGTTTCTGAAGATGGGAAAGTATCTGACAACAATGTATTGCAGCCCAAATGATCCCAGGTTTGAGGTGAAAAGCATAGCCGCAACCAACACCTGAACAAGACCTAATACTTCCTGGCTCAGTAGTCTTGGAAAAAGGATGGCCAGGTTTAGATAGCCAATGATGATCCCTAAGTAGGATACAACGGAGTTGTTAAGAGCTTGTGATCTAATTATTCCCATGACAAGACAAGAAGCAAGTTTAGTGAGTTTTTAGTTTGACAGGGAACACTAAAAGAGTTTGTTTTACAAGCACTACTAACAATAAATTGGCACTACATTCGCCAATCAAGAAAAATTTTAGTGGCTTTAAAATCAAAGAAAATACTATTCGTGGCTCCCTCAATGTCATCATTCATTCGCCTTGATATTGAGATTTTAAAAAGAGAATTTGAAGTTATTGTAGTGCACCACAATTGGTCAAAAAAAGCAATGATTCTGTTTTTGTTTGTGAAGCAGTTTTTTCAATTGGTTAAGACTATTGGAAAAGTAGATTCTATTTTGGTTTCGTTTGGCGGTTACTGGAGTTTTCTGCCGGTTGTGCTTGCGAGAGGGTTTAATAAACCTGTATTTATTATCATTCACGGAACGGATGCTTGCAGCTTTCCTGAAATAGGGTATGGGAATCTAAGAAAGCCACTGTTGCGTTTATTTAGTTTTCTTAGCTACAAGTGGGCGACCAAATTGTTACCGGTTAGTGAGTCACTTATGGAAACAGTGAATACCTACTATAGTGCTGAAAATCCCATAAAGCTAGGTCTAAAAGCAACTTTTCCAAACTTAAATACGCCCTATACGGTAATTCCCAATGGAATTGATATTGAGTTTTGGAGATCGGATAAACCGATAAATAAAGAATCGATGACCTTTGTAACCGTTGCTACAGAGAAGCAATTTGTGAGAAAGGGGATAGATATAATAATTGAAGTTGCACCGTCATTTCCAGATGCCAGATTTTATGTTGTTGGATGCAAAAAACCTTCAGTAACTACAGTTCCGGAAAATGTATTTTTCACTGGTAGGTTACCTCAACAAGAGCTTGTCGATTATTTTCAAAAAAGCCAGTTTTATCTACAGTTATCAGTTTTCGAAGGGTTTGGGTTGTCATTATGCGAAGCAATGCTCTGTCATTGTGTTCCGATAGGATCTTCGGTAAATTTTATTCCAGAAATCATAAATGATGATGATCTCATTCTAAAAAGTCGCGATCAGCAAATGCTACATAGTCTCATATCGCAGTTGCAATTGATAGAGGATAGTATATTGGTTAAGAAAGGTCTCTCTGCTCATAGCCGTGTTGCAAAGAACTTTCCTATTTCTAAGCGGCAACGTATGCTCGCTGACATTCTTTAAAAGCTATACACCTTTGGTCTTCAATTAGCGACTTAAGCTCTAAATCACTGTTTTACAATCCTGACTTGCTTATGAATGTGTTGAGATGTAACTGTCAAAATGTACACTCCGGAAGCAAAATAGTTAAGATCTATCTTTTCGCTAATATTCTTGCTTCGAAAATCACTGACCAATTCACCTTGGGCAGATCGAAGGACATATTCTATGTCTGAC
>JBBDRU010000032.1:0-11638 GCA_040905305.1 Salibacteraceae bacterium
ATCAATAAAAACTGTAATGCAAATGATGCGTGCTTATTCTATTTCAAGTTTGAAGAAGATCTGTTGATGCTCAAAGAGCTTGGGATTAAAAACTTTCGATTTTCGATCAGTTGGCCGCGCATATTACCCAAAGGGGAAGGAGAGGTTAATCTAAAGGGAATCGCGTTTTATGAGAAATTAATAGATACGTGTTTGGTAAATGGGATTGAGCCATGGGTTACACTTTATCATTGGGATTTACCTCTTGCCCTTGAGAAAAAAGGAGGGTGGGCAAATCGTGAGATCATCAGGTGGTTTGAAAATTATGCAGCTGTTTGTGCTAAGTATTTTGGGGACCGTGTAAAAAACTGGATGGTAATGAATGAACCCTTGGTCTTTACAGGGGCTGGATATTTTTTTGGTGTGCATGCTCCGGGGAAAAAAAGCTTGAGTGGTTTCCTCGCTGCGGTTCATCATGCTTCACTCTGCCAAGCCGCTGGTGGTAGGGTTTTACGAAGTTTTGTGAAAGACGCTCAAGTAGGTACAACCATTTCTTGTTCTTATCTAACACCCAATAGAAATCATTATCTTGATACAAGAGCCACAGAGCGGGTTGATGCATTGTTAAACCGATTATTTGTCGAACCTTTTTTAGGCATGGGATATCCCATAAAGGATTTGCCTGGTCTAAGCTTGATCGAAAAATACATGAAGCCAGGTGATCAGGAACGCCTGACTTTTGATTTTGATTTTTTGGGTATTCAAAGTTATACCAGAGAGATTGTGCGACATTCATTATTTACCCCCATTGTTCAAGCTAAAATAATCCCACACCATAAAAGAAAAGGCGATTTAACAGCTATGAACTGGGAGGTTTATCCTCAAGGGCTCTATCACATGTTAAAGAAATATGCAAAATATCCGGGAATCAAAAAGCTCATCATCACAGAGAACGGAGCTGCTTTTGAAGACAAAGTTGAGGGGCCACTTATCAAGGATCCGCAAAGGATGGAGTTTCTTGATCGACACCTGCTTGAGGTTGCCAGGGCACAGTCTGAGAACATACCTGTTGGAGGATATTTTGTCTGGACTATGCTTGATAATTTTGAGTGGGCTGAAGGTTTTCGACCACGCTTTGGGTTGATCTATGTTGACTTCAAAACACAACAACGCTTCTTGAAACAATCTGCATTGTGGTATGCAGAACTTTTGGCTTCCTGATTTTTAGGCAACATTTAACAGCATCATTGGCTGATCCATTTGGTTAACAAAATGCTCCACGGTGTTTTCTCCCCAAAAACGTCCAATTCCTGCGATATGATGCGCATTGACCACTAATAAGTCACCTTTCTGTTTGTCCATGTATAATTGAACGGCTTCCTTTGCATTATCAGAACGTATGATTTCTGCCTTTGCTTTGCCTTTACTGAACTGCAGGCTTCTTGCAACTTCATCGAGCCTTGGCTTTAAATCTGAGTCCTTATCATCTTTTCCGGCAACTTTAATCAGATCCAAATCGGCATCAATGTCCTTCATAAAATTGGCTATGAGCTGCATTTCCCTATCATGAGTTTGTTCAAACTGGCTTGCGTAAACAACATGCCCCAGGTTGCTTTGCGGTGTTTTTTCTTTTAAAACAATAACAGGAACACGAGATTTATCTACCGTCTTCTGCGTGTTTGAAGAAACAAATAACTCTTTGCTACCTTCAAAGCCTTTGGTTCCCATTACGATCAAATTAGCGTCAAATGAAGTAATGACGTCTGTAAGCGTATGCTCTGCATAAGCGGCCTTTACTTCAATCTTGTCCAGAAGTTCAAGGTTGATAATGGTGGGTATTTCAAGGTTGAGCCTTTCTTTTAGCTTTTCGATCATTTTCAGCATAGCTAATTCATTTGTGGCATTGTCGGGGCTGTAACCTTGCGTGCTAAACGATGATGTCCCACCCGTTTCGAGCACGTGAACTACGATTATTTTGGCATTTTTTCTGGTCGCGATAACACCCGCTTGACGCAATGCGTTCTTTGAACTTTCACTAAAATTGTAGGGAACTAATATCTTGTACATAATAATCACTTTGAAATTTTAAGCTCAGAAACTGTTCCATGTTTTACTTGGTTAGTAATCAGATGAAAAAGCATTATTATTTTAGGAATGTGGAATATTATCTACATGAAATAATCAGTGATTAAGAAACATATTCCACATGTAAATGGCCGAAGCACCTTCCTCTTACTGTTTTATTTTGATTTCAGATCAGTCATCATTGGCAGATGAGATGGCTGAGCTTTTAAAAGAAATCGGGTATCCAAAGGGCACATTGGTACCCATCACTTCCACTCAGCTTGATTTGATATCAAAGCATCATCCAGAAATTTTGATCATTGATGATCGATTATCAGGCATGAACAACCTTGAAATGTTAGAGGTCACAATTGAGCGGTTTCCTAATGTAGCTAAGTTGATGCTCACGCGACAAAGCGACCGCAAAGTCGCTGTTGACGCTATGAAGCGAGGAGCTACTGATTATGTCTTTAAACGAGACTTGAATGGAGATTTCTTTAAGCGAACATTGCTGCATTGTATCGAGTATTCAGAACATCAAGAATTGCTTCAACGGAGAAATGCCATTATTGATGCGCTTTTTGACGAGGCAGAAGAAGCCATATTTTTGGCTGAACCTGATGGTTCATTGGTGTTGTTTAATCAAGTTTTTGCAGGTCTTTTCAAGAATAAAGATTCAGAAGAAGAAAACTTTAATCGGTTCATTAAGCAATATTTGACTGAAGGCTCTTTGAATGATTTATTGGATCAAAAAGGCAGTTACTCTATAGTCATAAAAAGTAAAGAGGAAGAGGTGACAAAGCATTATCGAGTGAATATTAAACGTATTCGACTAAACGATCATTTTGAGAGAATCTTGGGAATGATATCTGACATAACATCACAGGTGATGGCAGAGCAGGAACACATGAAAGGGGAGAAGCTTGAGCTGACCGCCCGAATGGCCCAAATATTGGCACATGAGGTGAGAAATCCGCTGACCAATATTCGCTTGTCTGCCGATTATTTAGAAGATGAATTATACGATAATGAAGAATACAAGGCATACACCGAAATAATTGATAGAAATGTGAAGCGGATTGATAGTCTAATCGGTCACATGCTTAGAAGTGTCAAGCCTTTTGAGATCAATCCCAAAAGAGAGGATGTTGAGATGTTCTTTAAGAATGTGCTTGAGCAAATTAATGATCGGAAGGAGTTGTTAAATGCCACCGTGAATTTTACCATACACTCAAAATCAATCCAATGGGTTTTTGATTCCGAAAAACTGGAGTTAGCACTTCTCAACCTTTTGTCAAATTCTTTTGAAGCCATGATGAATGTTGAGAAGCCGGTTATTCTTATCGATATTCGGAAGCAAAAAGATGAACTACTTATCCAAATAGAGGATAACGGAAATGGCATGAATCAAGAGACCGTGGATAAGCTGTTTGATGCATTTTATACAGGTCGAAAAGGTGGGATGGGCTTGGGTATGACCATGGTAAAAAACATAGTTGACGGACACAACGGAAGCATTACTGTTGAAAGCGAGGAGGACAAGGGTAGTAAATTTATGATCTTATTGCCAAAGTTGTAGAAAAGAATCAACACTTGCTTTTATGAGTTGTGATTGAGGTGATCTAAATTGAGCTATACAAATATTTGATAAACAGCGTCATGAGCTTTGATTTGTTAAGCTGAAAATAAGTGGTAGGTTGTTTGCACCTTTTCTACATAAAGTGATTACAATGCGAGATCAAATTACCATTTATTATAATAGTCAACATCCTGACGCGCGAACCTTACTTAGCTATGCAGCAAGTTTAGATGTGCCGTTGTTAGCTTATGATTTATGCTCAGATCCGCTTACGCCAATGCAATTATTAAATTTTGCTTCGAGGTTAAATGTTCCAATTAGTGATTTAGTTTGGAAGGATAAAGCGCAACTGTTGTTCTCGTCTGAAAAAGAACTTTCGGTTGAGGATTGGGCATGCATACTTCAAAAAGAACCAAGTCTTTTTCGAAAGCCCATTGCTGAGCGCAAAAATCGCATTGCATTACTAGAATCATCCTCTGATATTTTAAACCTTTAATCGTTAATGATGAGTTCGTTTTCTATTTTGATGGTTCTTTTAAAACGATTAGTATTGTTAAAACAGGAAATATTTTCCTATTTGAATACCAATGAATAAGCACATACTCATAGTGGACGATGAAGCAGATGTGCGGTTTTTAGTGAAAAGTGCACTCAAAAGCCGTGGATGCGAGGTTGACGGAAGTGCCAATTTAAAGGAGTGTTTGCAAATGCTCGATAGGTATCAACCAGACTATCTTATTCTTGATATTGATTTACCCGATGGATCTGGCCTTGATGCCATTCCCACGATTAAACAATATGCACCGCAAACTGACATTATCATCAACAGTGCCTTAGGAACTGCCCAAAATAAGGCACGAGCCGAGGAGCTTGGAGTTGAGATTTTTTTAACCAAGCCTTTAGATAGAGGTGAGTTGTTTAAAGTCTTGGAAGTGTAGAAATATTTCTACAATTTATATTACCTTTGTCCCAAGTACTTCGTTATGGCTAAACTATTGGTAATTGATGATGACACGGATATTTGCTTATTGCTCAAGCGTTACCTGGAAAAGAATCAACATCAGGTAGAAACCGCATTTACTTTAAGAAGCGGAATGCAAAAGCTAAGAAAGCAGGAGCCCGACTTGGTGCTTTGTGACTATCGTCTGCCCGATGGCGATGGGTCTGCTGCCATAGAACGTGTTCAGCAAGTTAATTCGGCTATAGAGATGGTGATTATGACGGGCTATAGCGATGTGAAAGTGGCCATTGACTGCATTAAACGGGGAGCCTTTGAGTATGTAACGAAGCCTATTCATCCTGAAGAGATACTACATACGATTAATGAAGGGTTGGAAAGGAGAAAGTTTCGAACGGTTACCAAGCCAACACCTGTTCCAAAAAACAAGAAGAGAGAGCAAACAAAAGGAGCTTCTAAAGATCAAGGCAGAAGGTCTAGTCATTTTGTTGAAGGGGAGAGCCCTCAGTCAAAACAAGTATCTAAATTGATCGATTTGGTGGCGCCAACAAATATTTCTGTGATAATTTCAGGAGAGACAGGCACTGGGAAAGAATATGTTGCCAAGCGAATTCATGAGAAAAGTGATCGAGCAATGCATCCATTTATAGCGATCGATTGTGGTGCATTGCCGAAAGAGATTGCCGCCAGCGAATTATTTGGGCATAAGAAGGGATCTTTCACCGGAGCATTGAATGATAAAAAAGGAGCTTTTGAAATGGCAAATGGTGGTACTTTGTTTCTCGATGAGGTGGCTAATTTAACCTATGAGAATCAGGTGAATTTGCTTCGTGTATTGCAAGAAAGGAAGATTAGAAGAATCGGAGAGGAGAAACTGAGAAAAGTTGATGTGCGGATTCTTGCAGCTTCCAATGAAGATCTATGGAATAAAGCACAGGAAGGAGGTTTTAGAGAAGACCTCTTTCATAGGTTAAATGAATTTAGAATTCAACTAAGTCCCTTACGAGAAAGGATCAGCGAAATCAAGCAATTTACAAACGTTTTTATTGCTCAGGCAAATAAAAACTTGAATAAAAGCATTAAGGGAGTTGATAAAAGCGCTATTGAGGTGCTAAACCAGCATCGGTGGGATGGAAATTTACGTGAATTGAAAAATGTTGTGAGACGTGCAGTTTTAATAGCTGATACTTCTCAAATACGGGTTCAGGATTTGCCTTCGGAATTAAGCCTCGAATCATCAAAACCAGAACATCAAGCTTCTATGATAAATCTCTCAAGCTCGTTCATTTCACTAAAGGAAGCAGCTCAGGCAGCGGAGCGGGCAATTATTGTTCGCACGCTTGAACGTACTGCATACAATAAAAGTAAAACAGCAGAGATTCTTCAAGTTGACCGCAAAACCCTTTATAACAAAATCAGCGCCTACGACATTCAACTGAAGGCATAAAAAAAGCCGCTAATCAATTATTAGCGGCTGCAAGTTTGTCTAAACTTCTATTTAGGCCATCGCCCGCTTCAGGATTTTAGGAAATAACTCTTCCATGGTTTCTATAATAAGATCTTTCCATGAAGCCGTTTTCGAGCCATCTTCGTCTGGAGTATCGTCAGAGTCTGCACTGTTATTGAGGAATACTGAGGCACCCAAAGCACCAATGGATTTACCAATAAGGCCAGGCACTATCTTCGAACTTACCATGGTAGCAAAACGTTGACTATCCCATTTTTCGAAGAACAGTCCTGTTCCTCTTCTGACTCTCGCTCGTTGCTCATCTCGCTCACGAGTTAAATGGGATTTAACCGTTGTTAAGCTTTTGCGATTTTTAATTGAAATGTCTTGTTTGATAATCATGATAAAAAGGTTTTAGATAGTTTTCCAATTATGATGTCCTGAACCGGTCCTTCAAGAAGATGCTTTCTTCCTAATCCTAAAATGATTAAGAAAACAATACTTGTTCCAGCGGCAATAGCAGGACCTATCCATGGCTCCTGAAAGAGCGGGTAGAGATAAATACCGAATGCCACAATTACAAGCAGGTATGAAAAGCCTATCATCATTGATAAAACCACCCGTCCAAAGATGAAAGCCGAATACGCTGAAAGTTGATCTATAAACTCAAGTTTTGCTAACTTTACCTCTGATTCGAGGTACTTCTGAACTTCGTTTGACATATAATTTATATCCTGTTTTAAGTCTTCCATCTTCTTGGGTGTTTAAGTAATGATTAAAAAAATCGATTATGCACTGACCTTTTCTTTTCCGTTCTTCACGAATTCTTGAAAACTCTCTTTTGTGTCTTCAACAAGGTCTTCCATATCTGATTTTATATCATCAGCCTGCTTTTTGAGTTTTTTACGTGTTTTCTTTCCTTTGTCAGGTGCGAATAAAACTCCAGCAGTTGCTCCTGCTGCGATTCCTACTAAACCTGATAATAATATTTTTTGTGCACTTGTCATAATATAATTGTTTTAAATGATTTGACCCTTGTTAGTGAAAAATAAGTGCCGAAATTTATCACAACCGGATCCAAAGAATATAAATATCACAAATTCAGTGCGTTGAGATTATTTGATATCCTTGTTTATTCGATGTTCCAGTTTAAAAAATGCGTATTTTCTATACACTTTAGCTCTATAGTGTAGATTTATTTCTACACTGTCTTAAAGCTGGATCACGTTCTTATTTGCATGAAAATAGCTTAACCCACCTGTCATCAATCATTTAAGAATATGAACTATGCTTTTAAGCTCGGCATGGTACAGCATTAGCATTATTAAGCATCAAAATTTAATGATTATGAAAACCTTAGAATTGAACAAATTGGACGTCAACAGTCCAGATCAACGTAAGATCAAGTTGAATACTGGACTTAAAGAAAAACCCAGAAAAAATATTGTAGAAGGACTCAATAAATTATTGGCAGATTCATATTGCCTAATGCTGATGAGTCAGAATTATCACTGGAATGTACAGGGGGCTAATTTTAGAGATATGCATCTTATGACTGAAGAGCATTACAGAGAATTATTTGAAGCTGTTGACGAAATTGCAGAACGCGTCCGAGCCTTAGGGCACTTGAGCATTGGTTCTATGAAAGCATTCAATGATATTACCAGCATAAATATTCCAAACGGTGAATTGAGCCAACAAGAAATGGTGGCTGATTTATTAGAAGGTCATGAAACTGTGGTTCGCACAGCACGGTCAGTCTTAGATCTTGCCGGAGATGCTAAAGACGAGGTGACAGTTGATCTGTTAACAGAGCGGATGAACCATCACGAGAAGGTTGCCTGGATGCTCCGAAGTATGTTGGAACGGTAATATTTTTGAGATTTGATATGGTCGGGCTATCTTAGTCGCCTGACCTTTTTTATATACATGAAGAACACTCTTAACAAAATTTTAACCACCATTTCATCGCAGTTGATAGAATGGGCCGATGGGTTTGTAGAGATGCTACCACGCATCATTGTTGCAGTACTAACAATCATGGCATTTGCGATATTGTCTCGATTAGCCCGAAAGCTGGTCGGTGTGCTGATGATGCGATTGAGCAGCAACACATCCTTGATTCGCTTATCCAAAACGGTTGCGTATATTTCAGTCACCACTGTTGGGATATTTATTGCGCTTTCCATTTTGCAGCTGGATAAAACAGTGACCTCGCTGCTCGCGGGTGTTGGTGTAATAGGTTTGGCATTGGGTTTTGCATTTCAGGAAACGGCTTCAAATTTTATGTCGGGTGTGTTTTTAGCTATCAACCGGCCATATTCTGTTGGTGATGTCGTTCAGGTAGGCGATGCTTTTGGAGTGGTTAAGGAATTGGATCTTCGAACCACATGTATTGAGAATTGGAATGGACAGGATATTATCATTCCGAATAAAGAATTTTTTCAAGGTCGAATTACAAATTACTCAGCAAATAAAAAGCGTAGAATCGAGATCGAAGTTGGAGTATCCTATGGCGATGATATAGAGCTTGCGCAAAAGGTGACCCGTGAAGCAGTTGAAGCTATTGAAGATCGGCATCCGGACTTTCCGGTTGATGTTTTTTATCAAACCTTCAGTAATAGCTCTATAAATATGGTTATTCATCTATGGATTGTGTATGATGATAAGCCTCGCTTCTTTCATGTAAGAGATGAGGCAATTAAAAACATAAAGGCAGCTTATGATAAGAATGGAATCACCATTCCGTTTCCTATCAGAACTTTGGATTTTGGTATTAAGGGTGGTGAGAAGTTAAATGCTATGCTTAAAGAAAGGATATAGAAAAAGGATTAAGATGCTATGAAGAGCAATTCTCAGGTGGACATAAACGCTATTTCGTACAATTAAAAAGTGAAATGATGAACACAAAAACTAGCAATAACAATAGAACCAAGAGATTTTTAAAGCGAATTGGAGCTTTCAGCTTTGCAATAATTGTTGCAGCAGGAGCATATTTCTTTTTTAATGATGAAGAAATTGAGGTAAATCCAGCAGCCGGAAATCTAGTTGAAGCTAAGCAAGAAATTAGTGAACAAATAGAAAGAAATCTGAAAATTGTTGATCAAAAACTTGAAGATCAAAAGATGTCATTGAATGACGAGAGAGGTCAATCGAACTACGATCAGCTCGTTGAACTTAAGTCGGAACTTATCAATGAGCGACAAAAATTAGAGGCAAATGATGCCGATATGCGTGAGATTAAGCTCACCGTTGATCGGTTAAGTGAAGAAGTGAACTAGATCATGTAAAAGCAATGAAGAAAAATACTTAAATCACACAGTTTTGAGGTTTAACTTTGCCTGTAAGATCAAACAATACTTATGAAACGATTATTTTTTATTCTCATCTCTGCTGCAATTACTTTAAGCGGATGTAACAGTTCCGAATCACAAAAAGCTGAGCAAAAAGCTGCAGCCGATAGCCTGCTTCAAGTGCAGCAAGATTCATTGCTGGATGTGTTTTTGTCTGAATTAGAGGGGATTTCAAGAACTATTGATGATGTTTCCATACGCAATGGAATTTTAAATTTAGATTCAACAGAAGGATCGCAATTGTCGAAGAATCGAATCATTGAGAAGGTAAATGCGCTGGATCAAAGATTGCTTAAAAATCAGGCCGAGTTAGACAATTTGGTTAAACGAATGCGTGAACGAAATGTCAAGAATAAAGAGCTGGAAAAATTGATCAATTCAATGCAATCTCGAATCGCAGATCGAGAAACAGAGGTTGAAGAGCTAAAAATCATGTTGTCAAATAAAGACCTTATGATTGAGGAGATTAAAACGCGGTTAGATACCATGAGGAGGGAGAATATTTCCCTTGCCGAGGATCTTATAGGAATGGATGAAGAAATGCATTTGGTATATTACATCATAGGTGAGCAAAAAGAGCTCCAAGACATGGGTATTGTCACCAAAGAAGGCGGGATTTTTGGGATAGGTGCTGCCAAGAAAATGGATGTTTCTTCAATCGATAAAAGCATGTTTACCGAATCAGATCAGCGAGAATTGCAATCAATTCCTTTGTTTTCTAAAAAAGCCAAACTCATAACCGATCATCCTGATCAGGCTTACACTTTTCAAATGGATGAAAATGGTCAGGTTCAAAACCTACTTATCGAAGACCGAAAGTCATTTTGGAAAGCAGGCGATTACCTGATCATTGAAGTAAGTAACTAAGATTATTTCAGACCTCATCGCTCCTTTTTCTTTGATTGAAAGTGAAATACTTAAAAAGTTCATGCTTCAAAAAAGATCATTGATCGGATAAATCTTATCGATGAGCAAAATAGTGGAATAATTTTACCTTTTTTCCAATCTTTTTGCTTCGTTTTACGTCTAATAGATTGCACAAGAGTAAAACGCGCCATCCCATGAACATTTTGAGATACTTCCGATACCATCGCCTATTGAACGTTAGAAAAAGAAAATATGCTTCTTTAGCAGTATCGTTGGCTTTGGCTCATGCTTCATTTGGACAAGTCAAGTATCGCTCTGTTGGAAATGGAATGGCTGAAATTCAATTGTCATTAGATGAGGATCAGGAGTTTAAATTGCATTTCAATAGATTGGATGAAGCCAAAGAATACATTCTCAAGGGAAAATGGTCTGTTGAAAATGATCAGTATGTGCTCAAATTTCGAAAAGCGCGTTGGGATGTCCCGACCTTATTTACAAGCAATACAGGGTTTAAAAGTAACAGCGTAATTGCCGACAAGAAAACCGTAAAAATCCCTTCTAATCTCAATGGAGTGGTTATCTGGGGTATTTACTGCACACGATCCTTGGTTTAAGAAACTGATTCCATGATCGATTTGATCCATGCGCTAACTTCGCAGCCTCTATGCGGATCATTCCAAATATATTTTTCGCTTTTCTATCCTTGATTTGTTCCTTTCAGGTGCAGTCACAATCTATCTTGATTGACGCTCGTTCAGATGCGAATTTGATGGAGTTCCTGGACGAAATGAATAATATACGTCAAACCAACACGAGCTTTATAACCCAACCGATAACAAGACAACAAGCATTCACCCTATTGCAGGACATTGATGAGGCAGCGTTAAATGAGCGCCAGAAAAAAGAATTACTCTTTTATAAGCGATCTTTTAGCAAAGATCAAAAAGATTGGGATAAACGACCTGAAGCCGAGAATTCCTTTTCCGGATTATTCTGTGGACTCGACAGAGTAAAACAGCCTGATTTACTATACCTCAAAAAGGCTAAGACTACACTCACGGTCAATCCAATTATAGGTATGTCTTACATGAGTAATGAAAATGGAGCTAATTGGCAGCGAAGGGTAGGTGGTGATTTTCAGGCTAACATCGGCAATATTGGTATTTATGGTAATGTACGGGATGTATATGAATTTAAACCTCTGGCTTTTGATTCATTGGCTACCCCTAAAGAGGGTTCACTTTACAAGCGAAATGCGGACGGAAGTGCAGAATTCAGTGAAACACGCGGAGGAATTACTTATGGATTTGAAGGAGGATACATTGGCTTGGTACGTGATCATGTGCGTTGGGGATACGGCAATTTTGGTAGCAATATTCTCGATATTAACA
>JBBDRU010000033.1:0-1901 GCA_040905305.1 Salibacteraceae bacterium
TATTTTTATGGAAAGCTGGAGCGCACCTATCGCTTGCAATACCTGAATGTTCCATTGCTATTAAAAATGCGCACGAATGAAATAGGCTACATGACCTACTTTGGTGCCATAGGGTTTGATTTAGGCATCAGGACGCGCGCTTTTGCAAATAACAGGTATGAATGGAAGCAAGACAACTTCATTCAAGAAGAAAAAGATCTAAATATACAGCGAGAAATCAGTTTATTCAGATTGGCCATTAACCTTACTGTTGGAGGGGAGTTTAACCTCTCTGGTAACACGAACGCATATGTGGGCATTGGCTGGCACAACACGTTTACCAACATGTTTCAAAACTCACCAACAAACCGCATCTTGAAGCCCGATTCAGATGGCAATCCAGCGCTTGAAAACGGACTTGCCGTATTGGGTAAAAACAAAAAAGCAGTTACTAATTACGTGTCTGTTGATCTCGGAATATTCTTCTAAATGAACACTTCTTCTGTTATTGAGCATATAACAACATGGCTCTACGATTATAATCAAGCGGCTAAAACAAATGGTTTTGTAGTTGGTATTTCCGGTGGAATAGACTCTGCAGTAACATCGACTTTAGCTGCGCGCACAGGTCTGCCGCTGTTGTGTCTTGAAATGCCCATTCATCAGTCAAAGGATCAGGTGAGCCGAGCAATGGATCATATTGATTGGTTAAAGCTGCACTTTCCGAATGTGAGAATGGAGACCTTGGAGCTTACACGTTTATTTGATCAGTTTGTCGATACCATGCCCGAGACAAACGAAGAGAACAGGGAAATGGCACTGGTAAATACCCGTGCAAGACTCCGTATGACAGCCTTGTATTATTTTGCTGCGCTTGAGGGAAAATTGGTGGTCGGAACGGGCAATAAAGTTGAAGACTTTGGTGTTGGGTTTTTCACCAAATACGGAGATGGAGGAGTGGATCTCAGCCCAATTGCTGACCTACTCAAAACACAGGTTTATAATATTGGAGAGAACCTGGGTATCATAGACAGTATTTTGAATGCTCCACCAACAGATGGCTTGTGGGGAGATGACCGCACGGATGAAGATCAAATCGGTGCGAGCTATGCTGAGCTGGAATGGGCCATGGACTTTGAAGGAGAAACGGAAAACCTGAGTAAAAGAAAGAAAGAGGTTTTGGCCATTTATCAAAGACTACACGGAGCCAACAAACACAAGATGGTGCCCATCCCGGTATGTATTATTCCCGAAAGCCTGAAATAGAGAGGCTTACTTCACCATCCACGTGTGTCCGCCACGTATCAATTGGTCTAAATCGCCTTCTCCTTTAACTGAAACGGCTTTCTCAAGCTGTTCTTGCATCACATTTTCGTAGCAAAAGCGCTCTTCTTGATACAAGACACCAAACGGCCGCGGCATGCTGAACTCAGCTTTAGGGTCATCAAACATTCTGGTTAGGAGCATCGCCTTCATTTGATCGGTGGCATCATGAATCCAAAGGTCTTCTTTACTAAAATCATTGAGCGAAACCACCTCCGGTTTCAGGCCGTTTAATCGAATTCCCTTATCCTGTTCCGCCCCAAAAATCAAAGGCTCGCCCTGCTCTACCATCAATGTGTTTTCTGCCTTGGTCGTTTTATCTGTAAACACTTCAAAGGCGCCATCGTTGAAAACATTGCAGTTTTGGTAAACTTCGATAAAGGAGGTGCCTTGATGGTCATCAGCAGCCTTTAAGATGGATCGCATGTGCTTTGGATCGCGATCCATTGACCGGGCAATGAAAGTGGCGTTAGCTCCAAGGGCGAGGGCGGCAGGATTAAAAGGTTGTTCAAGCGAACCCATTGGTGTTGACTTTGTTACCTGACCTTTTGGTGATGTTGGTGAGTATTGCCCTTTGGTCAGCCCATAGATCTCATTGT
>JBBDRU010000034.1:0-11378 GCA_040905305.1 Salibacteraceae bacterium
CACCACATCGATTTGGTGTTTGGAATTATTAACTCTATGATTAGAAGTATTAACGCTGGAATGAGCAGGTATTGAAAACGGTCTTCAAAGTCAGTGTAAATTTTACTTCCGATTTCAACTTTCTCCATCCGCTCAATCTCATCAAAAATGAAAGGTATGCCGCTGTCTGCATTTGACGCCCTAACAAACACGCCATTACCAATTTTAGCTAATTCGGTGAGCATGGATTCATTCAGTTTTGTAACGATGGTATTATCTTCTTTGTTTTTTCTGAACCCAATGCGTTGCCCATTGGAATAAAGTGGAATGGGAGATCCTGCTTCTGAACCCATTCCTATGCAATGCACTACAACGTCTTTTTCAGCTGCGGATTTGATCGCTTTTATTGCACTTTGCTCATGATCTTCGCCATCTGAAATAAGAATAATGGCTTTTGACGTGGGTAGTTCAAAATTGAAGGATTGCATGGATAAATCGATCGCGTTGCCAATGTCCGTGCCCTGAGTGGTGATCATGTTGGTTTCAATGCTGTTGAGAAATAACTTGGCTGCCGAATAATCAGTGGTGATTGGCAGTTGAATGAAAGCTTCCCCTGCGAAAATCACAATACCAATTCGATCCGATCTTAATTGCTTCAGCAGTTCTTCAATGCTGCGTTTAGCTCGTTCAAGTCTATTGGGATACAAATCCTCAGCCAGCATACTGTTAGAAACATCGAGTGCGATCATTAAATCAATGCCCTTTCGTTTCACTTCTTCGGTTCTGCTCCCAAACTGAGGGTTAGCGATGGCGAAGATCAATGATATTAGCGCCAGTGAATACAGTGATAACTTCAACCAGCCTTTGGCAAGGCTGTGCATGGGAATTAATTTTTCACGCAAATCAGCATCAATCACTGCGTTGAGCTTCCTTTTCCTTTGATGGCGCACTACTACGTAAACCAGCCAGATAACCGGGATCACCAATAATAAATAGAGGAAGTATGGATTTTCAAACCTAAACATCTACCAGGGTACTTTTTAATAGGGTTCTTCGCAGTAAAAATTCAAGAAGGAGCAATCCAAGAGCAAATAGGGCTAAAGGCAAAAACTCTTCATACTTCTTTTCGAATTGTGTTTCTTCAATCACTGTTTTTTCCATAGCATCGATTTCGTCATAAACCGTTACCAGCGATTCATTATCAGTTGCTCTGAAATACTTTCCTTTTGTAAGCCGTGCTATTTCCTTCAAAAGCTCTTCATCGATATTAACGTCCATCATCCGATAGTTTGTTCGCCCAAAAACATCTTGAACAGGCATTGGTGCCTGACTTTTAGATCCAACACCGATGGTATAAACTTTAACTCCAAATGTGGATGCTATTTCAGCTGCGGTAAGCGGAGGAATGGCTCCGGATGTATTTTCGCCATCGGTGAGTAAAATAACAACTTTGCTTTTTGCATCTGATTTTTTCAAGCGATTCACAGCGTTTGCCAACCCCATTCCAATGGCTGTTCCATCCTGGATAATGCCATTTTTTAAGTCCTGAAATAGGTTGATCAGTTTATCGTGATCTGTAGTCAACGGACATTGGGTGAAACTCTCTCCACTATAAACCACTAAACCAATACGATCGTTTGGTCTTTTTTTGATAAAATCCATCGCAATTTCCTTTGATGCCTCAAGTCGGTTGGGCTCAAAGTCTTTTGCTAGCATGCTGCTTGAAATATCAACTGCCATTACAATGTCAATTCCTTCAGTTTTTACATTTTGCCAGCTCATGCTTGATTGTGGTCGGGCCAGTCCAACGATAATCGATGTTATGGCCAGCATGCGAAGTGCAAAGGGAAGGTGAACCGCATAGCTTTTGTAACTGTTTTTTAACCCAAAGAAACCGGCATTAGAAAACCCCATAACCGGTTGTTTTTGCCAATAACGATAAACGTAAAACAAGATCAACACTGGAATGATGAGCA
This sequence comes from Salibacteraceae bacterium, assembly GCA_040905305.1. GTDB lineage: Bacteria > Bacteroidota > Bacteroidia > Flavobacteriales_G > Salibacteraceae > SHAN690. Next base: position 1,956 of record JBBDRU010000034.1, read on the forward strand.
ACAGCCACAATAATTCGATATGTGCAAACTCCCAATCAGCCATTATTAGCGTTGTTTTCGTTTGTTGGGTGTTCTTCTTTTTCAGGAATACTCGTAGAGCTGTTTTTTACAAACTGCTCAACCAGTTCAAGGTTGATTTCGTTTTCTTTTGCAGTCGGTTTTTCCTTGGCAAACTTTACCAAATCCGCCAGGAACAAAACTTTTCTGACATCATCGATTTGGGGCTTTTCAAAATCTGGGTGATGTTGCATGGTACGCACTATATCATTAGTGGTTTGTTCTAAGGCCGATATGCCAAACTGACCCTCGATGTAAGCGCGCAAAATATTGGTCAATTCGGAGTAATAACGTTTAAAGTCTCCGGTTTGCCAATAATTGGTGCTTTTTAAGGTTTCCAATCGCTCCAGCGCTATCTCATGGGCAGGCCGAGACGGAATGATTATTTCTTCTTCGACTTTTTCTTTGGGCTTTTGCTTGCTAAACCAAAGTGCGATATAGGTGATCAAGCCAACTAGTACAAGAGCAATCACTATCCAATGCCAGTAGGTGGCAAGCCATTCTTTTAAGGGAAAAGAAATTTCTTCAATAGGTTTGATGTCCGCTATGCCTTGATCCATATCTATTTTCACCGAACCCACCGCTATGAGGAAGGGGTTGGACTCTACCGTATCTTTTGAAACCATCCCTTTAAGAGGTGGAATGGCATAATATCCCGAATCAAAGCTGGTTACGGTTATGTTTTGCGACAACACCCGTTGCTCTAAATGGTCACCTACAAAAGCAGTGTCAATTTTTTCTTTACTCACTACCTCAATTTCTTTGATGATGGTGTCTCCGATTATTGGAAATACCATGCTGTCGGTAGTGGCAGACTTTAGCTGAACTCTCATGTTGATGTGTTCACCAATGAGAATTGATTCGCGGTCAAGGTCAACAGTAAAACTGCGTTCTTGCGCTTGCGCATAAAGGTTTAGCAGTATTAGGCTCAGTATGTATATCGATGTTTTCATCTTTTCGCCTCCCTTTTTTTGAAGAGGTTCATCAACGGGGTCACGTAACTTCGATTCGTATATAAATCGGTGTAGTCAATACCAGATTTTTTGAGCAATTCAACTGTTTTTGCCTGGTGTTTCAACTGATTTGATCGGTAGGTCTTACGCACTTTTTTATCCGAGCTGTCAACCCAAATTTGCTTACCACTTTCTAAGTCCTTCATTGGAATTAGTCCTAAATCTGGTAGGTGATCTTCAGCAATATCATGCGTTATGAGGGTTACAAAGTCATGTTTTCGTTTTGCAATGCGCAACGGTTTTTCATAATCCTGATCAAACATATCTGAGATCAAAAAGGCGATGCTTCTTTTTTTGGTGACGTTATTGAAAAAACTTAATGCTCCTTTGAGATCGGTTCCAGATCCTTCAGGTTTGAAATCGATAAGCTCACGAATGATTCTGAGTATATGTGTTTTACCTTTTTTTGGAGGTATGTATTTTTCGATTCGGTCACTGAATAGAATAACACCTATTTTATCGTTGTTTTGAACTGCTGAAAACGCTAAAACCGCAGCAACTTCCGTTATCATGTCTCGTTTGAGCATTCCCTTGGTTCCGAAATTTTCTGAGGCGCTCACATCGATGATGAGCATCATGGTAATCTCGCGCTCTTCTTCAAATACCTTTACATAAGGATGGTTGAGACGTGCCGTTACATTCCAATCAATGCTGCGAATGGGGTCACCCGGCATGTATTCGCGGACTTCGCTAAACGCCATGCCTCTTCCTTTAAACGCAGAGTGGTATTCTCCCGAAAAGATTTGATTGCTCAATCCCCGGGTTTTAATCTCGATCTTTCTAACTTTTTTAAATAATTCTGACGTTTCCATTTATCGCTTATCCAATGATTCTTTCTCAATCGTCACTTTTCTCTGGATGAATGATTATGGGACTTCTACGCGATTTAAAATTTCGTCAATGATGTGTTCGGTGGTGATGTTTTCAGCTTCAGCTTCATAAGTAAGGCCAATTCTATGGCGCAAAACGTCTTTGCTCACGGCACGAACGTCTTCAGGAATTACATATCCCCTTCGCTTGATGAAGGCATAAGCTTTTGCCGCCAAAGCCAGATTGATGCTCGCTCGCGGTGAACCACCAAAATTGATCATGTCTTTGAAATTCGCCAGCCCATAATCTTCCGGATTTCTCGTAGCGAAAACAATGTCAACAATGTATTGCTCGATCTTCTCATCCATATAAACTTCACGAACGGTTTGACGGGCTTTCAGAATTTCATCGGTTGTTAATATCGCTGATGTTGTTGGGTATTCGTGTTTTCCAACGTTCTGTTGAATTATTTTCAATTCTTCCGCCATTTTTGGATAATCGAGTACCACTTTCAGCATGAATCGATCCACCTGAGCTTCAGGCAGGGGGTAAGTTCCTTCCTGTTCAACAGGGTTTTGGGTTGCAAGCACCAAGAATGGTTTAGGAAGTGGCAGCGTTTCGTCTCCAATGGTGACCTGCTTTTCCTGCATTGCTTCCAACAGAGCGCTTTGCACTTTAGCCGGAGCCCTGTTTATTTCATCAGCCAAAACAAAATTGGCGAAAATTGGCCCCTTTCTTATGCTGAACGTTTCATTCTTTACCTGATAGATCTGTGTGCCGATAAGGTCGGCCGGAAGCAGGTCAGGAGTGAATTGAATTCTACTGAAATCAGCATGAACCGTTGCCGCTAATGATTTTATGGCTAGTGTTTTTGCCAAGCCAGGAACACCTTCCAGCAGCAAATGGCCATTTGATAGAAGACAGATCATCATTCGGTCGATCATGTAATGCTGCCCGATGATCACCTTGTCCATTTCACGGTTGATCAGTTCTATGAATGCACTCTCTTTTTCTATCCTTTCGTTGAGTTCTCTAATTTCAGTTCCTGTTTCCATGCTTTTAGGTTTTCAACAATCTTTTATGATTATGAATGGTGCGAAAATCCTAATAAACCAACCCGTTTACACCGCTTGCGCTGTTAAACAATGTTAAGAACTTAATGTGCTGCATGCCTTATCAAATAAGGGTTTCAGTTACTTTTACAAACCCAAATATTTGAAAAATTCAACGTTGATTATGCCAGATAATTTTGTTCCAAATTTGAAACTTCAAGAGGTCATTAGTGCTGTTCGGGAATTCCATGATGCTTTCCGGATTAGAAATGAAAATGAGCCAACTGTAGCGGTAGATGACAAAACAGTTTTATTGCGATATAAGCTGATGAGAGAGGAGAATGAAGAATACCTTGAAGCAGCCCAAAACGAAGACCTGGTGGAAGTGGCAGATGCACTTGGAGACATGCTCTACATTCTATGTGGAACGATATTGAGCCATGGAATGCAACACAAAATAGAGGAAGTTTTTCAGGAGATCCAGCGAAGCAACATGAGTAAGCTCGATGCCAACGGTGATCCTATTTACAGGGAAGATGGTAAAGTTCTAAAAAGTGAGTTATACTTTAAGCCAGACATTAAGTCAATCCTGGATAAAAACTAACCTGCTAACTTTCGCTTAAGGCAAGCATTTTTAGTGCAGTTACCGCTGCTTCAATGCCTTTGTTTCCATGTTTTCCTCCGCTTCTGGCTCTGGCTTGATCCATGTTGTCGTCTGTTAAAACTCCAAAGATCACTGGAACACCATACCTTAGATTTACATCTTTAATTCCTTGTGAAACAGCCTGACATACATAATCAAAATGGGAGGTTTCTCCTCGAATAACGGAGCCGAGACAAATAACGGCATCTGCATCATAGCGTTCAATGGCCCACTGAGCGCAAAGAGGAAGCTCGAAACTTCCAGGTACATTCATGGTAACGATTTGGTTTTTTGAAACCCCGGCATCTATCAATAGATCATGTGCACCGCTAAAAAGGCCATCGGTTACCTCTGCATTCCATTCTGATTTTACGATAACAAAACTCCACTCAGGATTTATAAGGGGCAGTGCCCCGTGTTCTGAGAGGTTTTGGTTTGCGGTTGCCATGTTACTTGCTGGCCAGTCTTTCAGCCCGAGCGATATACTTCTCGATAAACCGTCCTTCGTTGCTGGCAGGGAATTCTTCTTTTATTCGCTTATAATTAGCAAGAGCATCAGAGTAGTCTCCAACTTCTTCCATAGCGCGCGCGGATTTCATCAGATAAACAGGTGTGGTTAGCTCATTTGATGAATGGTCTATCGCATTTGAATATTGCTTAATCGCTTTATCCACTTCACCCAATTCCATGTATGCATCACCGGTTGCACCATAAGAAACAGCACAAACCATAACGTCACTGCAATCATAATCTTCCAAATAGGTAATGGCATCATTGTACTGCCCCAAACGTAGATATGAAATACCTACATAATACTTTGCAAGGTTTGCAGATTCAGTGAACCCATAATTGTCTATGATATCAAGAAAGCCATAGGCAACATCATTTCCATTAAGGGCTACATCGAGATCATCATTGGCAAAAGACTGCTGAGCCTGCCACATTTGTTCCTGCGCTTCTTTCTCCTGTGGCTGCAAATACATGCTTTGATAAGCATAATATGCTACCAACATCAATACTATTACACCAACTATTATGGATAGGCTCTTTTGATTTTCTTCAACCCAACTTTCGGTTTTAGTATAAACTTGTTCTACGTCAACGATTATTTCTTCTTGATCTTTCGCCATGGTTATGCTTAAAAAATGAGGCTGCAAATATATTTTTTTTAAGACAGTATAGCTATACATCTCTGCCGCTCAAATTTTACCTTTGGCAACTTATGCATTTAGCCAGAATTAGTCTTGTAAATTTCAAGAATATTGAGGAAGCCTCATGCGAACTGGCTGAGAAGGTGAATTGTTTCCTTGGCAACAACGGTGCTGGAAAGACATCGATGCTCGATTCCATTTATTACCTCGCATTTTGTAAAAGTTTCTTTAATCCGATCGACTCTCAAAATATTCAGCATGATGAGGATTTTTTTGTCATTGACGGTCATTTCAATATTGATGGAGATGATGAACGTGTTTTTTGTGGTCTGAAAAGAAGTGAAAAAAAGCGTTTTAAGCGAAATCAAAAAGAATACGACAGGCTGGCTGATCATATCGGAGTGATACCATTGGTTATGATTGCACCTGCAGATTCAGCGCTAGTTCGGGAGGGTAGCGACCTCAGGAGGAAATTCATGGATGGAATTATTTCTCAGTACGACCGTTCTTACCTCGATACGCTGCTTCAATACAATCGAATTTTAGCGCAACGCAACGCACTGTTGAAGCACCAATGGGCAGAACGAAAGTTTGATGAGTTAAGCCTTGATGTACTTGATGAGCAGCTTGATGATTTAGGAAAAGCGATTTTCCAAAAGCGCAATACGTTCCTTGAAGGATACTTGCCGATTTTTGAGCAGTTTTATGCCTTGATCTCTGGTGGGGCAGAGCAAGTGGGAATCACGTATGATAGCCAACTCAAAGAAGGTGCTTTGATCGACCTGCTAAAAGAAGGTCGTCAACGCGACTATCGAGCGCAGTATACCACCCAAGGCTTGCACAAAGACGACCTTCAGTTCACTATTGCCGGTCATCCGATGAAGAAGTTCGGAAGTCAGGGCCAGATCAAAAGCTTTGTTATCAGCCTGCGATTGGCGCAGTTTGACTTTTTGAAAGATTTGAAACAGCGAAAGCCGATACTTCTGCTCGATGATGTTTTCGATAAGCTTGATGATCAGCGCGTAGCGGCATTGATGAACTTGGTTAGCGAGGATCATTTCGGTCAGATTTTCATTACGGATGCTAACTTACATCGCGTTCCAGACTTGTTTAAAAATGAGGATGTGCCGTTAAAAAAATTCCTCGTAGAAAAGGGAAGAATTCAGCAACTTTGAGCGCATGGCAAAGTATAAATCAAAATACGATAATCGAAAATCTAATCAGGAGACTCTTGGTGAGGTTATCCATCGTATGTTGAACGTTTATAGGCTGCAAAGCGGTTTAACTGAAATCCAGTTGAAAAACGACTGGAAGGAAATCGTGGGAGCTATGGTGGCCACAAAAACGGAAGACCTGTATTTAAAAGGATCCAAATTGTTTATCAAATTGAATTCGGCAGCGGTGAGGCAAGAACTTCACTATCAAAAAGACGACATCATGCGTAACGTGAATGACCACATGAAAGCAAATGTGGTCAGTGAAGTTATCCTTCGCTAAAAAAGGAGGTGCTAATCAACGTATTCGTACGCTCCGATATCTGGCACTCCTACACGGCCGTTGCCTACAATGTCTGTAGATTGATCGGTTGGAAATCCATTATTTATCGCTGCAGAATATTGATTCAGCTGATAGCCTTTTGAAACGTTTTCAAACAAAGCGTCAAAAACTTCACCGTCAACGTTAGTTGAACGCGGATTTAAAACAATGCTGTTGAAGTGAATCGGATCGTTCAGCTCATTTGTGTCGCTTTTGATAACGCAATGATCGAAGAAATAATCAAACACTTCGGTTTCATTTTCATCCAATGCCAATTCTTCATCTAAGGCGCCATAGATGATCGTATTGTCAAACCGTGCCGTAAGATCACGCACGTAGGTTTGCCCATCTACCTCAAAATAATTATTAAGCAATAATGTGGCTTTGCTGCGCGGGTTTTCTGACCAAAAGTTAGCGAATGTGCAATGATTGAAGCTGTAATTTCCGCCATACCTCAATGCTACCGCATGATCTCCACAATTGGCGATCACGGAATTAACCGCTTCAATGCGTGAATCCTGTGCTAGCAGACCAAAAAAACTCATGTTCAAAATCTGCGTGTTTTCCAGAATTAAAGTTGGGTTCTCATTGGTGTTTGAATCTACGGTTATTCCTACGGTTCCATTTTTAATTATGGCGTTTCTGACTTCATTGTCAACGGAAGTTTGAGTCAGGTATATCCCACCATATAACTCACCCCACTGGCCGGGAACATCATCGAAAAATGATTCTAAACGATCTCCCTGAATGATGATTGGGTCGCCAACGCATCCCAAAATCTTAAGGCTGGCTTCATGCCCTACTATTAAGCCACTGTTCGAATGGAAATGAACGCGAGCTCCACACGGAATGGTGAGCACCGCACCGGTATCTACAATGGAATAGCCATAAAAAACAATCGGTTTATCAATTGGCAACACCCAACTATCACCTAAACCATCTCCATTTTGATCACCAAAGGAAATAGAAGGGTAGAAGTAAGCATCCTGACCCCATGCTACCAATTGTACACTTTGCGCATTTTGTTCGGTTTGAACAATCAGCTTTTCCTCCAGCACCATAGGATTTGTTCCGCCATTTGGGTCAACCGTTACCTCTATAAAAACGAACATGCTGTCGAAGGGGGCAATCGTTAGGTCATTTACCACTCTTCCGGAGGTGCCATCAGCATTTAGTTTGAAGTTTGAGGCACTGCCATTTTCCAAATAAATGCTCGAAATTTCTATGGTTCGGTCATAAGGGTTGAAAATTTTTATTCGTTCAGTGATTGATCCGATGGTTGTGAAAACCGTATCGAAAAAAACCGTATCCGAAGAAAAGGTAAGTTCGGCTTTTCCCTGAAACAATGGATCGCGTCTGCATGCTCCTAAAAGCAGCAGGGAAATGAATATGAATAGCAGAGAAATGCGCATCGGTGCAAATTAACCTTCAATAATCTAAAATATTGCACGTTCAATGTAATTTCTTTTAAAAGCTTCCTATATTTGCAGCCCAATAAAAAAAGGCATGAAGAAGGAGATTCATCCAGAAGAGTACAGACCGGTTGTTTTTAAAGATATGAGTAATGGTTATTCATTTATTTGCCGTTCATGTGCAAACACAAAAGAAACGGTCAAGTGGGAAGATGGGAACGAATACCCATTGGTGAAGCTTGAGATTTCACATATGTCGCACCCGTTTTATACTGGTAAGTTACAACTTGTTGACACTGCAGGACGCGTAGATAAATTCCGAAACCGATACAAGCGTCACATTAAGGAAGAAGAAAAGAAAGAGGATTAAACCTCTTTATTTAACGATACTGAAAGCCCTTTGCATTAGCATAGGGCTTTTTTGTGTTTATCATTGCGCCACTAACTTTGACTTATGATTCAAAACATTGTTTTAGTTGATCACACCGAAAGAGATCATTTATTGCCGCTAACATTCACAAGGCCTGTGGCGGCAATGCGCATTGGCATTTTTACCCTGGCAGAAAAATGGCAGCATTTGACCGGCAAAGCTGTTTCCTTCAAAACGCAAGATTATTTATCCAAGCTTTTCCCTGTGTCAATATCCGACCAAAACATGTTTATCAATGGTGCTGTGCATCCTACAAAAGAATTGATTTTGGCTATTGAATCATTGGAAGAAGGTCAATCCTTGTTTAAGGATGATGTTTGGATAGCAACCATCGCGACTTCTGAGGGGGAAATTGCAAGCACCGATGAGGTGATTGACTTTGAAGGTACGCTAGTGCATATTGACCGTTCTTGGAAAATTTTTCAAAATAACGGATGGGCGATCGATCAGGATTTGTCCTGGATTAGGTCTCAGCGTAAAAGCGAACCCATTCCTGCAGGTGTTATTGCTATTGGAGAACATATTTTCGTTGAGAAGGGAGCTCAAATCCAGCCTTCTGTTGTTCTCAATTCAGAGGAAGGTCCGATTTATATCGGTGCCAATGCCATTGTGATGGAGGGCAGCATGGTAAGAGGCGCTTTGGCGTTATCAGATCACTCACAATTGAAAATGGGGGCGAAAATTTACGGTCCCACTACCGTTGGCCCGCATTCTAAAGTAGGAGGAGAGGTGAATAATTCTGTCATTTTCGGTTATACTAATAAAGCCCATGACGGTTTTCTTGGCAACTCTGTGATTGGCGAATGGTGCAACCTGGGTGCCGACACCAACACATCTAACCTTAAGAACACGTATGCAGATGTTAAGGTTTTTAATTATGCGCTGGGTCGAAGTGAAAGCACAGGTTCTCAATTTTGTGGTTTGATTATGGGAGATCATGCAAAAGCAGGCATTAACACCATGTTTAATACCGGCACTGTTTGCGGAGTTTTTGCTAACGTTTTTGGCGGTGATTTTCCTCACCGAAATATTCCTGATTTTGGATGGGGTGGGGCATCCGGGTTTAAGAATTACCGTTTAGCTGATGCCTTACAGGTAGCAGAGATCGTGATGGCTAGACGTGGAATCGAACTAACCAAAGAGAGGGCAGAAGCTTTTACTTACTTGCACGAATCTTTCAGGGCTGAAAAGTAAAATCGGACAAAAAAGCAGATGTCGCTTCTTGGCACATAGCTTGTCCTTAAGGCTGGTGGAGAGGAGAAAAAATTTCTCCGGTATTTTGATTGATAAACGCGCTAAATGCTATGACTGACGATAGT
>JBBDRU010000035.1:0-11298 GCA_040905305.1 Salibacteraceae bacterium
GGTACCCTGGCTCAAATCAATCTTCTTTGGGTTAAGGGAACCAAAAAACATAATGATGTGACTATTTATGCCCAGGTTAAAAAGAAAAAGGCAAAACACTACAAGTAATATCTCTGAACCAAAATAAACGTAGGGTATAGACAGAATCATAGCAGCTGCACTAACCATTGCAAACAGTAGGAACTTACTCATATAGTAGTCATAAAAAGAAACATTTCTAGTAAGAATATGATCGAAATGGCTTCCCTCCCATCCGAGCAAGTATTGGCCATAATTCATCAGAAACATCCCGGTTATAATGATGCTAAAAATCGTGTACATCAAATAATTGCCATCATATTCAGGATTGGGAAAAACAATCAAGCCGTAAGCAAGAAACAAAATGGTCATTAGCAAAACGGACTTTGGACGCTTGTTTCTCCAAATAAATTTAAACTCCAATTCCGCAAGCCTGCCGATCAATCCAAAACGTGAAAGCAAGCCATTACCAACATACGAAACTTCAGATCGTTTGTCTTTTGCCAGCCTACTCAGGTACATATTGGCTCTTAAGTAGCGATAATTGACTCCATACACCAACCCTAGCAACAAAACGGGAATTAAAGCTAAAAAAGGATGAAGAAAGAATGCATTAAAAACAAAAGCCGAAAACAACTGAAAATCAATCCAACCAAACCAATCGGCTGCTACCACAAAAGTTACGATTCCGAGCATACCCAGATAAACCCTCGTATCGATGTCAGAAGTTCGCTTGATCAAAAGAAGGAAGTAGTTTGATGTAAAAACAAGGGTAACAAAAGCAAGAACCCAGCCCAAGGCAGAGAAAAACTCAAGGTTTTCAAAAACCTCAAAGAAGAACGGCACAAAAATTAAAAAGTGGAGAATATTGAATGGGCTCCAAATGGTTTTTAGCAGCAGATAATTGACAAGGGAAGATTTTTGAATCGGCAGATGCAGATAAGGTTGAACAACCATGGCCGGAAGCTTTTGCATGAAATATCGAATAATGAAGTCGAAGAAAAAGTAATACATCAAAAACCGATTGAGTTTTCTCAACACAAATGAACTTCCAAAGGATTTATAATCAATACCATCGATTGGCAGTTTTATTAGGATATCATCGAGCAATACGCCTAATAAAACAAGGTTTCCAGCTAAATAGAAGAATGTTAGTAGCAGGAAAAGATTGATGAACATTTTTCTGTGCCAAATCGGTGAACGCCAGGACGCTTTTAACTCAACACCAAGAATTGACAGGAGGTTTTTCATAATGGCTGTAAAACAAAGCAATAATTCTAACCCTGGCATCAAGAAATTGACAAGCGGTTGATCAACATTACAAGCGAGTTTTTAACAGTCCAATAAAATCTTTAAAAGGTTATCGACATTGTTAAAATAATTACGCTACGGAGTTTACCTTCGCGCACAATTTGAGCAATTGTAATCCACACGTATATCATGCCAAGAGATAAAAGCATTAAATCCATTCTGATCATCGGAAGTGGGCCAATAGTTATTGGTCAGGCCTGTGAGTTTGACTATTCAGGCACACAAGCGGCAAAATCACTGAAAGAGGAAGGTATTGAAGTAACATTGATCAACAGCAATCCAGCTACAATCATGACGGATCCTGTAACTGCCGACCACGTGTATTTGCGCCCTCTCGAACCAAAATACATACGTCAAATTCTCCAGGAACATCCTTCCATTGATGCTGTTCTTCCTACCATGGGAGGGCAAACTGCTTTAAACCTGGCCATCGAATGCGACAAACAAGGGATTTGGGATGAGTATAACGTACGTATGATCGGTGTAGATATCGATGCCATCGAAGTCACGGAAAATCGCGAAGCATTCCGTGGGCTTTTAGATAAAATAGGCATTGGGTATGCTCCGGCAGACACGGCTCGCTCTTACTTAGAGGGTAAGGAAATTGCCCAGCGATTCGGATTTCCATTGGTGATAAGGGCTTCATACACGCTTGGTGGCTCAGGTGCTTCTTTTGTTTATTCAAAGGATGAGTTTGATAAAAAACTCGAACGAGGGCTTCATGCCTCACCGATCCATGAAGTGATGATCGACAAAGCTCTTTTTGGATGGAAAGAGTTTGAATTGGAGCTTTTGAGAGACAGCAATGATAATGTGGCCATTATTTGTTCAGTTGAAAACATGGATCCATTGGGTATTCACACAGGCGACTCAATCACCGTGGCTCCCGCAATGACACTTTCAGACCGCACCTATCAAAAGATGCGGGATATGGCCATTAAGATGATGCGTTCGATCGGAGATTTTGCCGGAGGATGTAATGTGCAGTTTGCGATAAGTCCGGATGAAAAAGAAAAAATAATCGCCATTGAGATCAACCCCCGCGTAAGCCGATCATCAGCATTGGCCTCTAAAGCTACAGGATACCCTATCGCCAAAATAGCCGCAAAGCTAGCTTTAGGCTACAACCTTGACGAACTTAAAAATCAAGTCACTGGAAACACAAGCGCTTATTTCGAACCCACGCTTGATTACGTTATCGTCAAAATTCCGCGATGGAATTTTGATAAATTCAAAGGAGCTGAGCGCGAATTAGGATTGCAGATGAAGTCTGTAGGAGAAGTAATGGGAATTGGACGTTCATTTCAAGAAGCCCTTCAAAAGGCGTGTCAATCTCTCGAGATCAGACGAAATGGATTGGGCGCTGATGGCAAAGAGTTAAAAGATCAGGATGTGATTCTGGATAGTTTGGCTCATCCCAGCTGGAACAGACTCTTTCACATTTATGATGCGGTCAAGCTCGGCATTAGGTTCGACACAATATATGAAAAAACGAAAATCGACCCGTGGTTCTTGCATCAAATTGATGAGCTGATCAGTATTGAACGGCATATTCAAAAATACACTTTGGATACCATCCCCCGCGAAGTGCTCTATGATGCGAAGCAACGCGGTTATGCCGATCGTCAAATCGCTCACTTATTGAAATGTCTGGAGAGTCAAGTGCGTGAAAAACGACTCGAATTAAATATTAAGCGAGTTTACAAACTAGTAGATACCTGTGCTGCAGAGTTCCCTGCCCAAACTCCTTATTATTATTCAACCTTTGAGGAAGAGAATGAGAGTATAAAGAGCGACAAGAAAAAAGTAGTGGTGTTAGGTTCCGGGCCAAACCGCATTGGTCAGGGTATTGAATTCGATTATTGTTGCGTGCATGGAGTGTTAGCAGCGAAAGAATGTGGCTATGAAACCATCATGATAAACTGTAATCCTGAAACGGTTTCTACTGACTTCGACACAGCAGACAAGCTCTATTTTGAACCCGTTTTTTGGGAACACATTTATGACATCATCGAGCATGAGCAGCCCGAGGGTGTTATCGTTCAGTTGGGTGGGCAAACAGCACTGAAGCTCGCAGAAAAACTCGATCGATTCGGTATAAAAATATTAGGAACAAGCTACGAAGCACTGGATTTGGCTGAAGACAGAGGTCGGTTTTCCGATACCTTAAAAAAACTCAACATTCCATATCCTGAGTACGGTGCGGTTGAAACAGCAGAAGAAGCCATTTCCTTATCACGCGAACTAGGATATCCGCTACTGGTGAGACCAAGTTATGTTTTAGGAGGTCAGGGAATGAAGATCGTTATCAATGAAGAAGAGCTTGAAACGCATGTGATCAACATTTTCAGAGATATGCCAGATAACCGAGTCCTTCTAGATCATTTTCTTGAAGGCGCAATCGAAGCAGAAGCCGATGCCATATGCGATGGTGAAGACACCTACATCATCGGCATCATGGAGCACATCGAGCCGGCCGGAATCCATTCTGGTGACTCCAGTGCTGTTTTACCTGCTTTTGACCTAAGCGAAAAGGCACTTGAGCTGATCGAAGAATACACGAAAAAAATTGCTGTTGAACTTCGCACCGTAGGTTTGATCAATATTCAATTTGCGGTGAAGGGAGATAAGGTTTATGTTATTGAGGCTAATCCGCGCGCTTCCAGAACAGTTCCATTCATAGCAAAAGCATACCGGGAGCCTTATGTCAACTACGCTACCAAAGTAATGCTAGGTGCAGCTAAAGTGAAAGATTTCAATTTTAAGCCGCACAAGGAAGGATATGCCATTAAATTACCGGTGTTCTCGTTTGATAAATTTCCAAATGTTTCGAAAGAGTTAGGTCCGGAAATGAAATCAACTGGAGAGTCGATCTACTTCATCAAAGATTTAACAGACGAATACTTTAAAAAAGTATATTCAGAACGTAACTTGTATTTATCGCGTTAATGGGTTTGATTCGATTTCTTGCTATCGCCTTCGTCATTTACATGGCATTTAGATTGTTAACTAGATTCATTCTACCGTGGATCGCACGTCAATTTATAAAAAAAGCAAGCAAAAGCATGCAAGACCAAATGAAGTCGCGCACCGAAGGAGACAAAGTCTATGAGGAAGGTGAAATCACTATTCGGAAGACCAAATCAGAACGAGCTTCAACGAAAAAAAAAGATGATGATGAATACATCGATTTTGAAGAAGTATAATATTTGAGGCAATTAACGTACTTCTCCCCTTTCTTGCCTGGTTTTTTTGGTTTCTTTGTTTCTTAAAATGAACACGTAATGGACTGGAAAAAACTCATTCCCCATGCTGTTGCAGTAGTTGTAATGGCCATTGCTTCTTTACTTTATTGTTCCCCTGTTTTGGAAGGCAAAATGTTGGTTCAAGATGATATTGTAAAAAATATCTCTCAAGCCAAAGAAGCACGAGACTTTCGTGAAGCAAATGGCGAAGAAGCACTCTGGACTACACGGGTGTTTAGCGGAATGACGATGTTTCATATCGGCACCAAAGTTACCACCAATGTAGTTGAACATGTGCGCAAGGTGCTGATTGGTTGGCTTCCAAAATCAGCAAGAGTCATCTTCGGACTCATTTTAGGCTTCTACTTATTGCAACTTATTTTTGGCGTAAATCCTTGGCTGGCGCTGGTAATGGCCATCGGCTACGGACTCTCAAGCAACCTCATTGTTTCGCTACTGGCAGGACACAACACAAAGGTTCTTTCCATCGCGTTTATGGCACCAGCAATTGGTGCCGTGATTTTGGCTCTTAACGGGAAACGCTTTATCGGTGCTTTGTTGACCATGTTTTTTGTTGGGCTGATGGTCTTCAGCAATCATTATCAAATCATGTATTACTTCCTATTGATCTCGCTGGTTATCGCTGGAGTATATTTATACTATGCAATAAAGGAAAATACGGTAAAAGAACTCGCAAAAAGCGGTGGTCTATTGATTTTAGCAGGATTGCTCGCTTTACTTCCAAATCTGGGAAAAGTATATGCAACTTATGAACACAGCAAGGAAACCATAAGAGGCGGAAAAACCGAACTTTCCAGCACAGATCAAAATGAAAAAGGCAAAGGAGGCGGTCTTGACAAGGATTACGCCATGCGCTGGTCTTATGGTCCTTTGGAAACGTTCACAACTGTCATTCCTTCATTTATGGGAGGTGCTACCGGAGAGCCATTGCCCGAGAAAGGAAATGTTGCCGAAGCTCTTCAAAAATATCAAGTAAACAAATCTCAAAAAGAAGCCATATTAGCAAACGCTCCGATGTATGTTGGTGATCAACCCTTTCTACTTGGAACGGTCTATTTTGGTGCTGGCTTTGTTTTTCTTTTCATTTTAAGCTTGTTCCTTTTTAAAGGAAAAACCCGAGCCTGGGTTGTCGGCATCATCATCATGTCATTGGTTTTTTCCTGGGGAAGACACATAGATTTTATCACGGGGTTTTTATTCGACTATTTTCCGATGTATAACAAATTCCGAACACCCTCTATGGCGCTCGCTATAGCAGGATTTGCAATTCCACTATTCGGGGTTTTAGGCTTGCACAAAATCCTGATGAATAAGGTAGAAAAAATAGATTTTAACCCCGCCTTCAAATACACGATTTACATCGCAGGTGGAATGATGGCACTATTACTAATTTACGGAATCACCAATGATTGGATCGGGCCTAAAGACGCCCAATATCAAACCAAAAATTCGCCCTGGGCAATAGAAGAACTCTACAATGCATTACTTGATGATCGAAGAAGTCGATTTTTAAACGATTGGTTTATTTCAACCTTGGTCATGGCCGCCACCGCACTTATGATCTGGCTTTACACGAAAGGCAAAACTAAAATAATGACTGCCGTTGCTATCATTGGCTTGGTTTACATCGCAGATATGTGGCACGTGAGCAAACGTTATTTGAATGCTGATGATTTCATCAGTCAACGAGAATACGATGCAAAATTCAAACCCTCGCCTGCCTCGCAAAGTATTCTAGCAGACAAAGACCCGCATTACAGAGTGGTCAATGTAAGTGTAAATCCGTGGACCGATGGACTTACTTGCTATCACCATGAAAACATAGGTGGGCATCATGCAGCTAAACTTCAGCGTTATCAAGATTTAATTGAAAACCAGCTTTCCAGTCAGCTCCAACAGATCAACAATGGGTTGATGCAAAACGGTGAGGGCATCGCCCTAAATCCACAAGTAGCTCAAACGATGCCTGTTTACAACATGTTAAACACGAAATACTTCATCGTGCAACCAAACAACCCGAGAGGCGTTGCAAGGAACCCAACGGCATGTGGAAATGCCTGGTTTGTGAGTAACATAAAAAAGGTGTCCAGCGCTGATGAAGAAATGACGTCTTTATCGAATTTTGATCCACTTCAAACCGCTATCGTCCATGAAGAGTTTTCAGATGAATTATATAATTATGATTTTGATAAATCAGCAAACGCATCGATCCGTCTGCTAAATATGACCCCGAAGTATCTGAAATATGAAACCTCAGCAGACCGTGAAGGACTGGCTGTTTTTTCAGAGATATATTACCCGCAAGGCTGGAGTGCATTCATCAACGGAGAGCCGGCAGAAATTTATCGCGCCAATTATATTCTTCGCACGATGAAAATACCGGCAGGCGAAAACATTATAGAAATGCGTTTTGAACCAAAATCCTTTACGATTGGTAAAAACATTTCCCTTGCAGGATCCTTCTTATTTGTTCTTTTCGGTGCTGGAATGCTCTTCTTTTATAGAAAACAAAAAGCCAACACCCTAGAAGAAGAATAGTGAAAAATGCTTTAATCCTCACCTATTATTGGCCACCAGGATCCGGACCCGGAGTACAGCGCTGGTTAAAGTTTTGCAAGCACATGCCTGCATTTGGTTGGAAAACTGAAGTTATTACCGTTAAAAATGGGAGCTATCCAAGCACAGATAAATCCTTGTTAGAAGACGTTCCGCAAGAAACAACGGTTCATCGAACGAGAACCATCGAACCATTTGCAATCTACAATCTTCTCAGAGGGAAAAAAGGCAACGCGGTGGAAGTAGGGATGAGCAACTTAAAAGGCAATCCATCCTTATTTAAGCGCATAAGCAACTACCTAAGAGCGAATTTCTTCATTCCGGATGCTCGCGTAGGTTGGAACACCTATGCTTTTCCAAAAGCGATGAAGTTGATCAAGCAAAACAAGCCAGACATCATCATCACAACAGGCCCACCTCATAGCACCCATTTGATGGGCGCTAAGCTTCATGAACTATTCGGTATAACCTGGGTGGCCGATCTTCGAGATCCATGGACTAATATTTATTACAATCAATTCTTAAATAGAACACAGAGTACCATAAAAAAAGACGAACAACTGGAGTGTGAGACATTGAAAAAAGCATCGGCTATAATTGTAGCAACTCCAGGGTTGAAAAAAGAATTTCAGGAGCGGGTAAACAACATTGTGTTCATTCCAAACGGATATGATGAAACCGATTTTAGTACTGCGGAAACCGATCAACCAAAGAAATTCAAATTGGCTTATGTGGGTAATTTTAAAGAAGTGCAGCAATGCGAAGCGCTGTGGAAGGCCATTTCAAATCTGAAATCAGAGCCCGATTTCGAACGAGAGTTTCAGCTTGAAATCACGGGAAACATAGCTCAACCCATAATAGACAGTATTGAAAAAGCAGGCATTGGTAATTTTGTAACCATCTTACCGTTTGTTGAACATAAAGAAGCCATAAAACGCATGATGAACGCAAATGCGCTTTTATTACCCATCCCAAAAAGTGCAAACAACAAGAATATTCTTACCGGAAAAATATTCGAATACCTTGCAACTCAGCGTCCTATTCTGAGCATTGGTCCTAAAGTTGGTGATGCCGCAAAAATGCTGGCTGAATGCCAAAAAGAACAAATGTTTGATTATGATGATCAGGAGGGTATTCAGGCTTTTTTACTTAAGGAGCTCATTGAATTCAGGAAGAAGAAGGAACTCAAAAAGACAGGTAACGAATTGTTCAAGCAATACAGTAGAAAAGGAACTACCCGGCAATTGGTCGAGTATATTGAATCACTTCAATCATGAGATATTTTTTAATAGGGAGCAAGGAGCTAAGTTGCCTAATTTTAGATCGCTTGCTAGAAGCAGGAGAAGAAGTTCTAGGGGTTTTCACGAGAGATCATGAACCCGGTATGAAGGTTTGGCATGAACTGGGCCACAGAAGCTTAGCCTCGTATGCAAGAAAGCACAATATACCTGTTTATGAAAACATAAATGTAAACAGCAATGAGGCCAGAAAAATACTGACTGAAGCAAACCTGGACATCATCTTGTCTTGTTTTTGGAGTCAAATGTTTAGAGAGCCTACGCTCAATATTCCGAAACTTGGCATCTATAATTTTCACACTGCATACCTACCGAAAAACAGGGGTTCACGACCGATACCGTGGGCCTTAATAAAGGGTGAATCACAAACGGGAATTACCGTTCACCGGATGATGACGGGAGTTGACAACGGCCCTGTACTCGCTCAAAAAAAGGTAGCTATCACAGCTGAAGATACCGGTAAAACACTCTACGAAAAAGTAACGCAAGCTGGAGGCGAATTGGCAAAACAAGTAATTGCAGAATTAGCATCAAATGCCTTTAAGTTAACCTTGCAAGACGAGGATCAAGCGACCTATCAACCACGCGGAGAACCCTACGGACGGCAGATAAACCCTTATTGGTCAGATGACGAAAAAGATCGATTTAGGAGAGCGTTTGACTTTCCTCCTTTTAGCAGCGCATTAGATGCTCCAAACCCGGCACTCAATGGCAAGAAACCTCGGCTGTATGTTTTACTCGGTTTCGATTGTGACAGACCGCGTGGCATATATGCCTTCAGCGAAGAAGGACAAAAAGTGGCCAGAAGAAAATTCAATTCTTTGAACGCGGTAAAAGAAGACTTAGACCAGCTAGGCATAGACCGAAGCTATTTCATATCAGGACAATTTTTGGAGTCGATGACAACGCTTTTTGGTCGAGAAGAAATGATCAGTGTTTTTATAAGTGCTAAATGCAATGTTGAATTGGGTGACCATACCTACCATCATGATATCCTGAAACCACTTCCCACAAGACCCGATAAAATTGCACTAACAGCACAGCAACTCAAAAAGGAAATCAGGTTAAACACCCAAACATTTGAGAAAATTTTAGGCGATGGCATAAAATCAAGAGGCCTTCGGTCTCCGCTCGGTTATTTTGAAGGAATGAAAGGCCAGTATAAATCCATTGACGTGATGAAGCGTGAAGGAATGAGATATATCTCTACCGATCTGCGAGACGAGAACCACTCTTTACACCCAAAACTTTTTGACAACTCAGGAAAGCCTCGGCAACCATACAGGTATGAAAACGGGTTGTTGGAAATACCTGCTATTGGCTGGCAAGACACTGTATTTTCTGGACTTTCAACAACTCCACTCTTTGAAGAGCATCCCAAATCATTTGAGGAAATCATAGTGTATTTTGAACAATTGTTTAACGATGCACAAAAGATCGTACAGAGCAACAAAAGGGACTTTTTTCTTGGCCTCACTTTGCATCCGCTTGACAATAGTTATTACAATGAAAACAGGCAGTTTTTCCCTGCCATAAAAAATCTTTTACAAAAGCTTGAGGGTGATTTCCTCACTTATGGCGAAGTTTGTGATCATTATAATTCCACTTATGACTGATTCTGCAATTCTGACTTTTAATAGAATACTGATTCTTGCACCACACACCGATGACGGTGAATTAGGCTGTGGCGCCACCATAAACAGGCTCACAAAAGCAGGAAAAGATGTTCACTACGTAGCCTTTTCAACCTGCGAAGAATCGGTGCCAGAAGGTTTCCCTAAAGACATCTTAAGCAAGGAAGTAAAAAAAGCTACAGCTGTGCTGGGAATCAAGAAAGAAAGTTTACACCTGCTCGATTATCGTGTTCGGCACTTTCCTGCGCATCGTCAAGAAATTTTGGAAGACCTGGTTAAACTGAACCGTACAATAAAACCAGATCTCGTATTTTGTCCATCGAGTTTTGATATTCATCAGGATCACCAAACCATCAGTCAGGAAGCTAAACGCGCTTTTAAAAATACCACATTGTTAGGGTATGAATTCATTTGGAATAACTTTCAATTCGCCTCTCAATGTTTCATCGAAGTTTTTGAAGATGACATCAGCAAAAAGGTGGCCGCGATGGAGTGCTACAAATCACAGTCAAAACGGCTTTATGCAAAAGATAAACTGATTCGTGGAATAGCAAACTACCGTGGCTTGCAAGTTCAAGTAGAATATGCGGAAGCATTTGAAGCAATAAGATGGATCATTCGATAGAACGGTTTTCTCCGGTGTTGTTTGTTTCTGGCAGCGGTAGATCAGGAACCAATATCACAAAAAATATTTTTAGCCGTCATTCACAGATAGCGAGCCTTCCCTTTGAATATCGGTTTACGATCGACCCACGGGGAATTTTGGACTTTTACAATACTTATCCGCAAATCTGGTCTCCGTTTTGGCCCGATTATAAAATCAACGATTTTCTTTCATTCCTCCACAGTTTAGCCGAGCAAAGTGATGAAAAAAAAGAAACCGCGAAAACGGCTACAAAACTCGACCCGAAAGGCCTTTCAATAAGTCCCCCAAGTTATTCTGGTTGGGAGTTAAACCAATGGATTCCTAACTTCACCGAACTTATTGATGAATTGGGCAAAAGCCTCATAGCCTACAAATACCCAGCTATTTGGCCCGGTACTAATGCTGGCATTTCGCATAACGAAATGCATTTTGCCCCACATCTTCAGAAAAAAGAACTTCTTCCAATATTTCAATATTTTTTAGAGCAAATAACACAGCGAATACTTTCAAAACAGAACAAATCTGTTTTCTTAGAAGACAACACCTACAACATTCTATTTGCTTCTGAT
>JBBDRU010000036.1:0-1856 GCA_040905305.1 Salibacteraceae bacterium
AATTTCAAATTCGTTTTCTAAAATTTTAAACAGTGTCGTCTCTTGCAGGTCAAATCCATCTATAAGCTGCCCGTAGAATACGGGAAGCCAGGTTATGTCATAAGCAATAGGTTGCCCGTTCCCGAGCCGAACGCGCTCAAGTTTAACCACGATAGCGTTTTCTTTAACACCCAGATAAGAGGAAATCTCCGGGGTCACTTTCTCCTGTTGAAAAGATATTACTTTAGAGGACGCCTGCAAACCGGATCCGACCAACTCTTCCTCGAAATCCTTTAGTTTGGCAAACGACTGGTGAGCCCGGTGATCACTCACAAACGAACCCAGCCCCTGGCAGCGGTAAATAAGCTGTTCATTCTCCAGCGTTTGCAGGGCCCGCCTCACCGTAACTCGGCTGACCTCAAAAATATCGCTCAACTCATTCTCGGAGGGCAGCTTTTCATTTTCTTTGAGCGAACCGTCATTGACCTGATTGCGCAGCCAATCGCTAATCTGTTTGTGAAGAGGGATGCCTTCTTGTAAGTCCATAAAATTCGAATCTTTTGATTTCAGATTAAACCAAAATAATCAAAAGAAGGCAAATTAACCATACCTGTTAATACAACTTAATAAGTGGTGATAAAGATGTTATTTGAATTTTAATGCAATACTTTCTCAATATTTAAGCTCTATTTAAGGTTTAGTCTTTATATTTGGAGTAGTATTTACTTGTATTAATAGGTAATCATAAAACATTAGGAAAAAAATCATGAAATATTTCAATTCAAAGAAAGTAGAGCTACCGTTCGAGCAAGCCATAACTAAAGTGACCGAGCTTCTTAAGGAAGAAGGATTTGGCGTGTTGACGGAGATTGATGTCAAAGACACGTTAAAAGAGAAACTGGATGTGGACTTCAAAAAATACAGAATCCTGGGTGCTTGTAATCCAACCTTTGCTCATAAGGCACTGCAGGCGGAAGACAAAATAGGGGTAATGCTACCCTGCAACGTCATTGTGGAAGAACATGAAAATGGCACAGTGGAAGTTTCTGCCGTTAATCCAGTGGCTTCCATGCAAGCCGTTACCAATGATGATCTGCATCCAATTGCAGGCCAGGTAAGAGATAAATTAAACAAGATAATCAGCAATCTTTAGTAAATAATTCAACTAAAATTTAATTCAAACAAAAAGGTAACAACTATGAAACGCTTAACGCTTATTCTATCGGCATTATTTCTATTTACAAGTATAGGTTTTGCCCAACAACAAAACGAAGATATGCAAATGAAAAAACAACAGATGATGGAAATGATGCAGGATTCCACTATGCGCTCAATGATGATGGAACAAATGACGCAAAACCCAGAAATGCGCAAGCAAATGATGCAAAAAATGATGGGCTCCATGAAGATGGACGGCGCCATGATGATGGGCAACATGGAAAAAATGATGAATAATCCTGAAATGAAACAGCGCATGCAACAGCACATGGAGATGATGCAGTCTATGATGGACGGCAATATGGATCAGTCTAAAATGATGGACATGAAGGGCGATTCATCCATGATGAAAATGCAGATGATGTGTATGCAGATGATGCAGGGTGACAAGATGGATGGAAATGGAATGATGGACAAGGACGATAAGGAGTCCGGAAATGGAAATCATGAACAACATCACAAGTAGAATACATTTATGAACATGCCCGGGACCAATAATCCGGGCATTTATAAATTAAAAGTTATGGAGCAATTATTATGCATTGGTCAAATGGATTCGGAGGCGGTTGGATGATGATTTTCTGGTGGATATTGATAATCGCTGTAATAGTGGTACTGGTGAAATGGGCCACCACATCAACCGGCGGCTGGCCTGGCAA
>JBBDRU010000037.1:0-1855 GCA_040905305.1 Salibacteraceae bacterium
GTCATCTAAACACGATTTCAATCATGGCTTAAAGTTAACTTTGCCGATTAATTCAAAGGTATGCCATCAATAGATTCTATTTCATTTAAAGGAAAAAAAGCGCTGATACGGGTAGATTTTAATGTTCCGTTGAATGACTCCTTAGAAGTGTCTGATGCAACGCGGATAGTAGCTGCAGTACCCACTATAAATCATGTAATAGAAAATGGTGGTTCGGTGGTGTTAATGTCGCACCTCGGTCGGCCAAAAAACGGCCCGGAACATAAATACTCCCTGCAGCACATCGTTTCTACATTAAGCGAAAAACTAAACAAACCAGTGCTATTTGCAGATAATTGTGTTGGAGATTCCGCGTTTGAAAAATCAGCAGGCTTAGCGCCTGGCGAGGTGCTTTTGCTTGAAAACCTGCGCTTTCACGAAGATGAACAAAAAGGCAGCACTGATTTTGCCCAGCAATTGGCCAGGCATGGTGATGTTTACATTAATGATGCATTCGGCACCGCCCACCGTGCCCACGCATCAACCACCGTTGTTGCAAAGTTCATGAAAGAAAAATGCTTTGGCTTTCTGATGAATGCAGAGGTTGCCAACGGAAATAAAGTTTTGAAAGAAGCTGCGCACCCATATACCGCAATAATCGGTGGTGCCAAGGTGAGTAGTAAAATTGAGGTCATTACCAGTTTATTGCCCAGGATCGACCACTTGATAATTGGTGGCGGAATGGCATACACTTTTATAAAAGCATTAGGCGGTAAGATCGGTGCCTCACTTGTTGAAGACGATTTTTTGGACACCGCAAAAGCAATCATGGATAATGCTGAAAAACAAGGGAAGAGCATCTTATTGCCAGAAGACAGTGTGGTTGCAGACAATTTTAAAAATGATGCCAACACCAAAATTGTAGCTTCCGATCAAATTGAAGATGGCTGGATGGGGCTTGATGTTGGCCCGAAAGCCATCGAACAATACCGCGATGTAATCCACCAAAGCAAGACAATTCTATGGAACGGGCCTTTAGGCGTATTTGAGATGGATGCTTTTGCCAATGGCACCAAAGCACTGGGTAAAATGATTGGAGCCTCTTCAGCCTACAGCCTTGTGGGCGGTGGTGATTCTGTGGCTGCCGTTAAAAAATTTGGACTTTCTGATAAAGTAAGCTATGTTTCCACTGGAGGTGGTGCTCTGCTCGAGCTGCTTGAAGGGAAAATGCTTCCCGGGATTGCGGCTATTGAGGAGTAACGGGGTCATCAAACAATGGCGCCAGCAAATCCTCTGTTTTCGCCATCCACTCGGTATTTAGTAAAACCGGAATTACCGTTGGTGCAAGGTTTTTCACCGGCTCAAACAGAAGGCTTTTTTCAGGTTCTGATTTAGAAAGCACAGGAATGTGTTGATCGATGTATCCGATCAAATTGATAATAATAGACAAAATCAACGCGATTTTTAAAACCCCAAAAAACAGCCCAGTGAGTTTATTCACAAATTTGAGGGCTGCCATGTTTACGGCTTTTTCCACCACTTTTGCCAGGGCATAAATACCAAATACAACGGCAATAAAAGTAATTAAAAAAGAGGCGTAACCCACCCAAGCGCCATTCCAGTTTAGGAATTCACCCAATTTTTGTGCGGTAAATTCTGAGAAATTTGCAGCTATATATAGCCCTGCTATTAACGCCAAAATGGAAGCTAATTCTACGATCAACCCTTTTCGAAAACCCTTCCAGGCCGCATAGAGAAGTGGCAGAAATAAGATAATATCCCAATGGTTAAAATCCATCCTCCAAAATTAATAGAAGTGCAAAGGCCTGCACTTACCTTTGGGGCAATGAATGAACAGGATTTTGAACAAGCATGG